>JBBDSD010000055.1:0-11784 GCA_040905065.1 Trueperaceae bacterium
TGGCGACGCGCTGCTGTTCGCCCAGCGATAGTTCGATCGGGTACGCCTTGCGCTTGTGGGCCAGGCCCACCTGGCGCAGCACCTGCAGCGCCCGCTGATCCAGGTGCCCGCGCGTGCCGGTGGCGCGCAGCGCGAAGGTGAGGTTCTCCTCGGCCGACAACGATCCCAGCAGACGGTGATCTTGAAACACCATGCCGATCGCGCGCCGCAACAAGGGCAGCTTGCGTTCCGGAAGGCGCGCCAGGTCCTGCCCGTTGACCAGCACGCGGCCTTCCGACGGCACGATCCGGCGCAGCAGCAGCGCCAACAGCGTGGACTTGCCGGCGCCGGAGTGGCCTGTGATGTAGACGAACTCGCCCTTGCGGATCCGAACGTCCACGCTGCGCAGCGCGTGCGTGTGCGTGCGCGGGTAGGTCTTGGTCACGTGCTCGAAACGGATCACGCCTCAGCGTACCGGGTCGCGCTCGCGCGTTCCAGCGTTCGGGGTCCGGGGCCCTAGCGGTACGACGCCAACGCTGCGTGCAGGCGTTCGCGGGCGGCGTCGGCGTCGATGCGCGTGGCCACCTCGACGTTGGGTGGGCCGCGCCGGTGCAGGTCGCGCCGGTCGCAGAGCGTCATGCCGCGCGTGAGGGTGCCGCGCAACTCGACCTGGACGTGGTGCGGCTCGGTGATGATCAGGCTCGGATCGGTGAGCACCAGCAGCGTGCACGGATCGTGCATCGGCGCGTCCTGCCGACCGGAGGCGCCGCCGTAGCGGGACTGGAAGAACGCCAGCAGGTCGGCGCAGAACGCGGCCGCCTCCGTCCCAGCGTCGCGCAGCCGTTGCGTGTCGGCCGGACCCAGCGTGAACTGGTGCGTGAGATCGAGGCCGACCATCACGATATGCGCGCCGCTGCGCATCACCACGTCCGCCGCCTCCGGATCGGCCAGCGCGTTGAACTCCGCCGCCGCGGTGACGTTGCCGAACGAGCGCGAGCCGCCCATCCAGACGATGCCGCGCAGGCGACGGGGCAGCTCCGGATCCAGATGGATCGCCAACGCTACGTTGGTGAGCGGACCGGTCGCCACCAGCCACAGGTCGTCGTGCGTGCGGGCGGCGCGCACGATCGCCTGCGCCGCCGGGAGAGGGTCGAGGTCGCCCACGGTGGTCGGCAGCTCGGGGCCGTCCAGTCCGCTCTCGCCGTGAATGTCGGGGGCGTGCAGCGGCTCGCCGACCAGCGGGCCGGCCGCGCCGCGGTGGACCGGCACGACCACGCCGTCGCCGGTCCGGGCCGCCAGGTCCCGCACGACGAGGGCGTTGCGGGTGGTCGACGCGACGCCGACATTGCCGGACACGCTGCCGATGCCCACCAGTTCGCAGGTGGTGGCGGCGTACAGCAGCGCGAAGGCGTCGTCGTGCCCGGGGTCGCAGTCGAGGAAGATCCGCGGTCGCGTCACGATGACGGCCCGTCCTCCGCGTCCTCCACGTCCGGCGTGCCGGCGTCCAAGGCGCGCTCGGCCGCTTCGGCTTCGACCTCGCTGCCGGCCTCTTCCAGCTGTTCCTCCGCCAGCATCACCATCGCGGCCACCACACGGTCGTCGGCGCCCAGGCGCATGATCGTCACGCCTTGCGACGAACGCCCGTACGAGCTCACCTGCTGCACGTGCGTGCGGATCAGGATGCCGTTCTGCGACAGGACCAGCAGCTCCTCGTCCCCCGTCACCGGATTCAGCCCGACCAGCGCGCCGGTCTTGGGCGTGACGTTCAGCGTGATGACGCCCATGCCGCCCCGCCCGCGCAGCGGGTACTCGCCGAGGGCGGTGCGCTTGCCGTAGCCGCGTTCGGAGACGGCCAGCAGGGCGGCGTCGTCCTTCTCGCCCGGAGCGACGGTCGCCAGGCTGACCACCCGGTCGCGGTCGCGCAGGCGGAGGCCGATCACGCCCTGGCTGGCCCGACCGGTCTCGCGCACGGCCGACTCCTCGAAGCGGATCGCCTTGCCGTCGTGCGTGGCCAGCACGACGTCGTGCTGCCCGCCGGTGACGCGCACCGCCACCAGAGCGTCGCCGTCCACCACGTTCAGCGCGATCAGGCCGGAGACGTTGATGTTGGCGTACTCGCGGATCGGCGTGCGCTTGATGAGGCCGCGCCGCGTGGCGAAGGTGAAGTAGCCGTCCGCATCGAAGTTCTGGATGGTGAGGACCGACTGCACCTGCTCGTCGTCCTCGAGCGGCAGCAGGTTGCGGACGTGATTGCCGCGCGTGCCCCGCTCGGCGACGGGAAGGTCGTAGATCTTCTCGCGGTAGACGCGCCCCCGGTCGGTGAAGAAGAGCAGGTAGTCGTGGGTGGACCCGACCAGCAGCAGGGTGTTGGCGTCGTCGTCCTTGGCGCGCTGGGCACTGACGCCGCGACCGCCGCGCGACTGGGCGCGGTAGGCGCTGAGCGCGGTGCGCTTGATGTAGCCGCCCCGCGTCAGGGTGACCACCATCGCCTCCTCGGCGATGAGGTCCTCCTTGCCGATGTCGTCGGTGAGCACCCCGATCTTGGTGCGGCGCGCGTCGCCGAAGCGGTCCTTGACTTCCTGCAGCTCGCCTTCGACGACCTTCCACAGTTCGGTGGCGTCGCCCAGGATCGTCTGGAGCCGCTCGATGAGGCGCTGCAGCTCGTCGTACTCCTCCTGGATCTTGGCGCGCTCCAGCCCGGTGAGGCGCTGCAGGCGCATGTCCAGCACCGCTTGCGCCTGCGCTTCGCTCAGCGAGAACCGGTCCATCAGCCCGTCGCGGGCGGTGGGTCCGTCGGGCGAGCGCCGGATCAGCGCGATGACCTCGTCCAGGTTGTCCAGCGCGATCAGGTAGCCCTCGAGGACGTGCGCACGCTCCTGCGCCTTGCGCAGTTCGTACTGCGAGCGCCGCTGGACCACGTCGGCACGGTGCTCCAGGAACAGCCGCATGGTGTCCAGCATCGACAGCAGGCGCGGCGAGCGACCGACGATCAGCACGTTGTTGATGCTGAAGGTGGACTGCAGCTGCGTGTACTTGTACAGCTGGTTCAGCACCAGCTCGGGCAGGGTGCCGCGCTTCAGTTCGAACACGATCCGCATGCCCTGCCGGTCGGACTCGTCGCGGATGTTGGCGATGTCTTCGATCTTCTTGGAGCGCACCAGCTGCGCCGCCGTCTGGATCAGGCTGGTCTTGTTCACCTGGTAGGGAATCTCGGTCACCACGATGACCGGCTTCTTCTTGTCGCCGTCCTCGATCCGCACGCGGCCGCGCACCCGGATGGAGCCGCGACCGGTTTCGTAGGCGCGCCGGATCCCCTCGGCGCCGATGATGCCGCCGGTCGGGAAGTCCGGACCCTTGACGTGCGTCATGAGCGCGTCGAGCGACAGGTCGCGGTCGTGGATCAGGGCGATCAGGCCGTCGGCGATCTCGCTCAGGTTGTGCGGCGCGATGTTGGTCGCCATGCCGACCGCGATGCCGGACGCGCCGTTGACCAGCAGGTTCGGAAACGAGCTGGGCAGCACCTCCGGCTCGCTGGTGGTGCCGTCGTAGTTCTCGCGCTCGTCGACGGTCTCCTTCTCGATGTCGATCAGCAGGCTCTCGGCGACCTTCGTGAGGCGCGCTTCGGTGTACCGGTAGGCGGCGGCCGGATCGCCGTCGATCGACCCGAAGTTGCCCTGCCCGTCGACCAACGGGTAGCGCACGTTCCACGGCTGCGCCATCCGCACCATCGCGTCGTACACGGCGCTGTCCCCGTGCGGGTGGTACTTCTTGATGACCTCGCCGACCACCCCGGCCGACTTCGAGTGCTTGCGGTTGCTGGCCAGGCCCTCCTGCTGCATGGCGTAGAGGATGCGGCGCTGCACCGGCTTCAGGCCGTCGCGCACGTCGGGCAGAGCCCGGTCCACGATGACCGACATGGCGTAGTTGATGAAGCTCGTCTTGATCTCGTCCGTGATCTGGACGGGGACGACCTGTCCTTCGTTCAAGGGGGTCCCTCCTCGGCGGGCCGATCGGCGCGTGCTGGCTGCCACGGCCGTGCGCACGGCACTCCCCGCGGACCCGGTCCGGGCCCGGAGGTCGCGCCGTCGTCAACGGGTCAGTGTACCACCACGCGGTGGGGCCCTGCCCGCCTCGCCAGCGTCTGCGACGCGCGAAACGGGGTCAGCGGATGGGTCAGGGACCGCGGAGCTGCAGGAAGGTGCCCGCGATCCCCAGGTAGACCGGGTCCTCGCCCCCGGCCGGCAGGGTGTAGGTACTGGCCACCAGGTAGTCGCGCCGCACCACCTGGTCGCGCAACGCGGCTTCCACCACCGCGCGGCCGGCCCCGCTCAGCGCGGCGCCCAGCGGTCCGGTCAGCTCCAGCTCCGCTGCGATCTCGGTTCCGGCGCGCTCGGCGAACGCGCTAGCGAACGCGTCGCGATCGGGATTCGTGAACGCCAGCGCGAGGAGGACGGCGGCCAGGACCAGGAGTGCGACGGTGCGGATCATGCCGCGAGCGTAGCAGGAGCGCGATGCGCCGGGACACGCGCGCCGGGTCGGGGGCGCCGAAGGGCCCGTGGTAGCGTTCCGCCATGATCGCCCGCTACGCGACGCCCGAAACGACCGCCCTGTGGAGCGAAACGAGACGCTACCGGGCGTGGCTGCAGGTCGAACTGGCCGCGACCGAGGCCTGGGAGCGCGAGGGCGAGGTGCCCGCCGGCACCAGCGCCGAACTCCATCGCCTCGCCGAGGCGCGACCGATCGACGATGCGTTCGCCGAGCGCGTGGCAGAGATCGAAGCGGAGACCCGGCACGACATGGTCGCCTTCACGCGCGCCCTGACCGAACGGTTCGGTCCCCCCGCCCGCTTCGTGCACCTGGGCCTCACCACGACCGACGTGGTCGACACCGCCCAGAACCTGCTGCTGCGCGAGGCGTGCGACCTGATCCGCGACGATCTGGACGCGCTGCACGCACGCCTGCGCGCCATGGCCGAACGGTACCGCCGTACGCCGTGCATCGGCCGCACGCACGGCATCCACGCCGAACCGACCACCTTCGGCCTCAAGATCCTGAACCTGGCCGCCGCCGCCGCTCGCGACCGACGCCGCCTCGACGCCGCCGCCGAGGCGGTGTCCGTCGCCATGCTGAGCGGATCGGTCGGTACCTACGCGCACGTGCCGCCCACCGTCGAGGCTCAGGTGGCCGCGGCGTTGGGACTGACGGTCGATCCGGTCACGAACCAGACGGTGGCCCGCGACCGGCACGCCGAGCTGACGTTCGCGCTGGCGGCACTCGGTACCACCATCGAGCGGATCGCGGTCGAGATCCGGCACCTGCAGCGGACCGAGGTGCGCGAAGCGCACGAAGGGTTCGCCGCGGGCCAGACCGGGTCGTCGTCGATGCCGCACAAGAAGAACCCGATCGCCAGCGAGAACCTGACCGGCGTCGCGCGCCTGCTGCGGTCGTACGTCGGGCCCGCGCTCGAGAACGTTGCCCTCTGGCACGAACGCGACATCAGCCACAGTTCCGTGGAACGGATGATCCTTCCCGACGCCACCAGCCTGGCCTCCTACGCCTTGCGCCGCGCGGTACGCGTGCTGGACGGGCTGGGCGTGGACGAGGCCCGGATGGCCGCGAACCTGGACGCGCTGCACGGCCTGATCCACTCGCAACGGGTGCTGCACGTCCTGATCGAGCACGGCCTGATGCGCGAGGAGGCGTACGCCATCGTGCAACGCCACGCGCTGCGCGTATGGGACGGCGAGGGCACGCTGCGGGCGTCGTTGGAGGCCGATCCCGACGTGCCGTTGGACGCGGCCGAGCTGGACCAAGCGTTCGACGCGGGCTGGTACCTGCGTCACGTCGACGCCATCTTCGACCGGTACGCCGAACCCGCCGCAGCGGAAGGGACCGCCCCGTGAACGACGCCCGCGAAGCGCACCCGCAGGTGGTGCGCGGCGACCTGCGCTACGAAGGCAAGGCCAAGCGCGTCTACGCCACCGACCGGCCGGAGGTGCACTGGGTCGCCTACAAGGACGACGCCACCGCCTTCAACGCCCAGAAGCGCGGCACCGTGGCCGGCAAGGGCGTCGTCAACGAAGCGATCAGCGCGCACCTGATGCGCTGGCTGGAGGGGAAGACGGGCGTCGCCACCCACTACCTGGCCAGCCCGGCCGCCGGAGAGCAGTGGGTGGTCGCGGTCGACATCGTGCCGGTCGAAGTGATCGTGCGCTACCGCGCTGCGGGGAGCTTCGCCGCGCGCTACGGGGTCGAGACCGGTAGGACCCTGACCCCCACGGTGATCGAGTGGTGTCTGAAGAGCGACGCGCTCGGCGATCCCCCGATGAACACCGCCACCGCCGTAGCGCTGGGGTTCGCCAGCGCGGAGCAGCTGGCCGCCATGGCCGACCTCGCGAGGACCGTAGGCGACGGGCTGCGGACGCGCTTCGCGCAGGTCGGGCTCGACCTGATCGACTTCAAGCTCGAGTTCGGGATCGACGCCGACGGCCGGCTGCTGCTCGCCGACGAGATCAGCCCCGACACCTGCCGCCTGTGGGACGCCGGCAGCGGCGAACCGATGGACAAGGATCGCTTCCGGCGCGACCTGGGGGGCGTCGAAGAGGCGTACCGCGAGGTGCACCGGCGGCTGCTGGAAGGAGACCGGTCGTGACCCGAACCCGAGCCCGCGTCACCGTGCGCCTGAAGCCCGCCATCCTGGACCCGCAAGGTCGCGCGGTGCAAGCCACCCTGCGTCGCTTGGGGTACGACGACGTGGACGGCGTCCGCATCGGCAAGATCGTCGAGTTCGAGCTGCCCGGCCCCCCCGGCGATGCCGCGTACGCGACGGTGCGCCGCATCGCCGAGCAGGTGCTGGCCCAACCGGTGATGGAAGACGTCGAGATCGACCTCGAAGCCGTGCCCGACGACGCGGATCCGTCGTTCAGCGACGCCGTGGCCGCGCAGGCAGCCGACGACGGCTGAGGAAGGCGACCGATTCGTCATGCCCGAAGTGGACCCGCACCCGTCGCACGACGGCGCACGGCCGTTCCGCGCTGACGACGGCGTCGTCCTGCACCGCACGATCGACGCCGCGACGGGCGACGGCGTCCTCGCGCACGCACTGGTCGTGCACGGCTTCGCCGAGCACGGGGGGCGCTACGACGCCTTGGCCCGCCGCTGGAGCGCCGAGGGGATCGAGGTGCACCGCCTCGATCTGCGCGGTCACGGACGCAGCCCCGGTACGCGTGCACGCATCGACGATGCGGACCGCTACGTCGCCGACCTGGTCGGCGTGCTGAGCGAACTGCAGGGACGATCCGCCCGGGTGGCGGCGTTCGGACACAGCTTCGGGGGCGCGCTGGTGCTGCGCGCGGCACAGACCCGTCCCGACCTGCTGGACGCGGTGGCGGTCACGGCGCCGTTCCTGCGCAGCGCCCTGGGCGATCCGGCCTGGCTCTTGGCGGTGGCGCGCGCCGCGTCGCGCTGGCTTCCGAACCTTCGCACGCGCCCGCTGGACGCCGGCGCCGTGTCGCGCGATCCGGAACAGGTCCGCGCCTACCGCGACGATCCGCTGGTCGATCGGGGCGGCGCGCGGCTGGCCAGCGTGCGGGAGCTGCACGACCTCGGCGCCCGCGTGCTGCGCGACGCGGCGGTGCCGACGCCGCCGACGCTGCTGGTGCACGGCAGCGCCGACGCCGTCGCCGACCCGGATGGTTCGCGCGCCTACGCCGCCCGTGCGGAAAAACGAGGGAACGGGCACGACGTCACCGTCCGGGAGGTGGACGGCGGCGCGCACGCCCTCCTGCACGATCACGACGCCGAACGGGTGCTGGCCGGCACCACCTCCTGGCTGCTGGACCGGCTCGGGCTGCCGGCTCGGAGCGGTACCGAAGAATAGATTGGCGTCAGCGACGATCGATCCGCAGACGAAGCACCTTGAGGTAGCGCCCTTCGGGGAATCCGTCGCGGAGCGGGTGGTCGCTGGCGTGTCCGCTCTCCTTCAGCAGCCGCCCCGCGACGCCCGCGTCGCGCAGCCCCTCCTGCACCGCCTGCCGGAAGGCGTCCGGAGCGACCTGCGCCGTGCACGACGCCGTGAGCAGGATGCCGCCGGGTCGCACGCGCCGCGCCGCGCCGGCGTTGAGGCGCCGGTACGCCGCCAGCGCCCGCGCGCGCCCCCGCTTGGCGCGCGCCAGCGACGGTGGATCGAGGATCACCAGGTCGTAGCGGTCGTTCCCGCTGTCTGCCTGCAGCCAGGCGAAGACGTCGGCCGCGACGGTGCGGTGCCGCTGCGCGGGCAGGTCGTTCGCGCGCACGTTCCGCTCCGCGTCGCGCAGCGCCGGCTCCGCAAGATCCACGTCGGTGACGTGCGCGGCGCCGCCCGCCAGGGCGTGCACGCTGAAGCCGCCCGCGTACGCGAACAGGTTCAGCACCCGCATCCCGTCCGCCATCTCCCGGACCGCGCCCCGCTGCTCGCGGTGATCGAGGAACAGCCCGGTCTTCTGCCCGTCGCGCAGGTTCGCCAGGAAGCGCAGGCCGTTCTCGACCACGGTCTCCTCGGGCGGGGGCGGCTCGCCGGCCAGCGTCTCCAGGCCGTCCGCGCGTCGCACCACCACGCCTTTCGCGCGCAGCGCCCGCTGTAGGTCGCGCGCTACGGTCGGCAGGTACGGCTCGAGCGCGGGCGTGTGCGGTTGCACCACCACGAAACGGCCGTAGCGGTCGGCGATCAGGCCGGGCAGGCCGTCCCCTTCGCCGTGGATCAGCCGGTAGGCGGTGTGGCCCGCGGCGGCGACCGCCTCGCGGCGCGCGACCGCAGACCGGACGGCCTCGCGCCACCAGGCGCGGTCGGGAACGGCGTCCCAGGCGAACAGGCGCACGCCGATGGCGCCCTCACGGTCCACCAGCCCGAAGGCGGAGGCGTCGCCGGCCTCCACGCGCACCCACGCGCCGGTCGGCAGGTCGTGCTTCGGCAGGCGGTCCTGGTACAGCCACGGGTGCCGCGAGGCGAGAGCGCTGGCCAGGTGGTCGGCCAGGCGCAGGGTGGGCGGCGCGCTCACGGGGTCATGCCCCGTCCGTCGGCAGGCCGGCCAGGCGCACGGCGGTCGCGACGGCGGCGTCCAGCATCGCCGGCGTCAGCACGCCGGTCTGGGTGTTCTGGCGGCTCACGTGGTACGCGTCCACCAACGCCAGCGCGCCGGCGTTCGGATGGTCCCGGTCCAGCCGGTGCACCGCGCCGTGAGCGAACGGAACGCGCGCCTTGACCACCTGGGCGCCCGACCGCTTGAGCACCTCCAGGTAGGCGTCGTGCGCGATCCGGCCCATCGCCAGCACCACCCGGGCCCGCGGCAGGCGCTGCAGATCGTCCTGCAGCCAGGAGCGGCAGGAGACCAGTTCGGTCCGGGTCGGGCGGTTGCCGGGCGGCGCGCAGCGCGCCGCAGCGGTGATCCAGAGTCCGCACAGGCGCAGGCCGTCCCCGCGGCGCACGCTGGTCGGCCGGTCGGCAAGGCCGGCGCGGTGCAGGGCGGGGAAGAGCACGTCGCCCGACGCGTCGCCGGTGAACTGGCGCCCGGTGCGGTTGGAGCCGTGCGCGCCGGGCGCCAGCCCCAGCAGCACCAGGCGTGCTCCTACGTCGCCGAAGCCGGGTACGGGGCGCCCCCAGTAGCGCTGGTCCCGGTAGGCGGCCCGCTTGTCGCGCGCCACGCGCTCCCGGTGCTCCACCAGGCGGGGACAGGCGCGACAGTCCGCCAGCTCCGGCGGGAGGTGCTCGGCGTCCGACCAGGCGGGCACGCGGGTCGCCGTCACCCCTCGTGCAGGACCCGCGCGATCCGGTCCAGCCCCTCGTCGACGATGCCGCGCGAGGTGGCGAAGTTCAGGCGCGCGAAGCCACGGCCGGCCTCGCCGAACGACGGTCCCGGATTCAGCGCCAGGCGGCCGCGTTCCAGCAGCGCGCCCGCCGGATCGTCGGCGATCACCGTATTGCGGAAGTCCAGCCACGCCAGGTAGGTCGCTTCCGGCAGGTGCATGCGAACGCCCGGCAGGCGCTCGCGCACCGCGTGGTGCACGTGATCCCGGTTGGCGCGCAGGTAGGCGAGCGTGTCGTCCAGCCAGTCGTCCGCCTCGCTCCAGGCCGCCTTGGCCGCCAGCTGCGCCACGCTGGGGCCCGGCCCGGCCAGGCCCGCAAGCGCCGCACGGAACCGCTCGCGCGTCTCCGGGTCGGTGGCGATCGCGAAGCCGACCTTGAGACCCGCGATGTTGAACGCCTTGGTCGGACCCACCAGGGTGACCGTTCGCGTGGCCACCTCGGGTGCCACGGTCGCGAACGGTCGGTGCTGGGGTCCGAAGTTCAGGTCGGCGTGCAGCTCGTCGCTGACCACCCAGAGGCGGTGGTCGATCACGCGGTCGGCCAGCGCCTCGAGTTCGCTCGCGTCGAACACGCGCCCGGTGGGGTTGTGCGGGTGGCACAGCATCAGCAGGCGCGAGGCGGGGGTGATCGCCGCGTCCAGCGCCTCCCCGTCCAGGCGGTAGCCGTCCGGTCCTTCGGCCAGATCGGCGCTCTGGTAGAGGCGGCCCTGCGACTCGGTCGCCGCGCGGAACGGCGGGTAGACCGGCGTGGGCGTCACCACGCCCTCGCCGTGCGACGCGAACGCGCGTACGCCGCCGTACAGGCCGGCCACGATGCCGGGGAGGAGCACGACGTGGTCCGGTTCGACCTCCCAGCCGTAGCGGTCCCGCATCCGGTCGCACACCGTCTCGCGCACGCCGGGCAGACCGCCGTGGCTCGGGTAGCCCCACAGGTCGCCGTCGGCGTAGGCGCGGATGGCGGCCCGGATCGGTTCGGCCACCGGAAAGTCCATGTCGGCCACCCACAGGGGCAGCACGTCGGGATCGTACACGCGCCACTTCGCCAGCGGGCGTGCGCGCAGCGCGTCCAGCTGCAGGTCGTCGAACGAATGAGCCATGCGGCGAAGCATAGCAGCGGCCGCGCGGACGGTACGCTTCACCGGCATGGACCTGCACGTCACCGTTCCCACCTGGGCACGCCAGGTCGTGTCCGACCTGACCGGCATGGACCGCGCCCCGCACCCCGTCGACGCGCGCAAGGTGGCGCGCTTCACCCTGCGCCTGCCGGACGACGTGCACTTCGAGTACGGCTTCGTGGACGAAGGTGGCCGCATCCGGGCCGACCCGCACGCCGGCGAGCGGGCGGACAACCCCTGGTACCCCGAGCTGAGCCGGGCGCGCGGCCCCGACTACCGACCCCATCCGCTGGCGTCGGTCGATCCGGAGGTGGCGACCGGATCGCTTCGGCGCCTGAACCTGCCCGACCCGAACGCTGGCCCGCGCGGCGAGCGGCGCGTAATGCTCTACGAACCGCGCGGCCTGGACGGACCGGCGCCGTTGCTGCTGGCGCACGACGGGACCGCCTACCTGCGGATCGGTCGGCTTCCGGCGGTGATGGAGGCCCTGGCGAGCGAGGGGCGCGTCCGGCCCGCCCGGCTGGCGTTCGTCGATCCCGCGACCCCCGCCGCCCGTCAGGAGGAGTACGGCTTCGGCGAGGCGTACCAGCGCTTCGCGCGCGAGACGCTCCTGCCCGCCTTGCGCGACCGAGCGGACGTCTCCGAACTGCACCTGATCGGCGCGTCGCTTGGTGGTCTGGCCTCGACGCTGCTGGCCTGGCACGCGCCGGACGACGTGGCCGGTCTGGCGCTGCAGTCTCCCGCATATCTGGGCACGCCCCAAGAGCGCACGTTCCACGGCGTTCGGTCGTCGTGGTTCCTGGACCGGCTGGAACGGAGCGACGCGGCGCTGCCGTGGCGCGTCCATCAC
>JBBDSD010000056.1:0-11707 GCA_040905065.1 Trueperaceae bacterium
GCACCGACCCGACCCGCACCGACGACCCAGCACGGCTCAGTGATGACGCCTGGCGCGAACGCCTGACGCCGGAGCGGTACCGCGTGCTGCGGCACGAAGCGACCGAACGCCCGGGCAGCAGCCCCCTGAACGGGGAGTGGCGCAGCGGCACCTACGTCTGCGCCGCCTGCGGCCACCCGCTGTTCCGCTCCGACGCCAAGTTCGACGCGCACTGCGGCTGGCCGTCGTTCTACGAAGCGCTGCCCGGCGCCTTCGAGACCAGCACCGATCACCACGTCGGCTACCCCCGCACCGAGTACCACTGCGCCCGCTGCGGCGGTCACCACGGCCACGTCTTCCCCGACGGGCCCGACCCCACCGGCGACCGCTTCTGCAGCAACGGCGTGGCGCTGCGGTTCGTTCCCGACGAGGACGACGCCGCGAGCGGACCGAACGCGGGCTGAACGGCTTCGGTCGGCGCCGCTGCCGGCCGGAATCTCCACCCGCCCTACCGCACGAGGGCCGGACGCCGCTGGGCGTCCGGCCCTCGTGCTAGGCGGAAGGCAGCCGCGCTTTAGCCGCCGTGGTCCGCGATCACGCTCAGCAGCGCGTGCACGCCAGCGGAGGCCGCCTGCGCGGCGCCCACCGACTCGGCCATGACGCCCTCCATCGCCAGCGCGTGCGCGGCGTTCAGGACCGCCGTCAGCTCGGCCGCGTTCGGGTGCGAAGCGAGGTCGTTCAGAATGCCGTCGCCCTGTCCAGCGCACGGGTGGCCCCAGTCTCCGTCGAATCCTTCGCCGCCCTCGCCGGCGATGCAGTTCAGAACGTGCCCCAGGTGCGTGGTGGCGCCCGCGACGTCGTCGGCGCCCATGCTGAACTCGGCGTGCTGCATGGCGGTCGCGAGCTGCTCGTTCAGCGCGTCCGATCCTTGCGCCCAGGCGGCGGTGCCCAGCGACAGAAGTGCCGCCAGCACCAGCGTGGCCACGACCCGAAGCGGGCGGGCGGGCGTGCGATCGATCGGTCCGTCAGTAGCGGTTCGGTGCGTCATCGTCATTCTGGGCCCCCTCGAGGGTCTCCGCCGCATCGGCGGCGGGTGGATCGTCGAGCACCAGGCTCGACAGGGTCTCCGCATCGGCGGAGAGCGGACGGTCGCCGCTCGGGTACCCGTTCTCGGCGAGCACGAACGTGAGGACCGAGAGGTAGTCCTCGTCCGGCAGCGAACCGGGAGAACCGAACGGCATCGAGGTGCGGACGAAGTCGAACAGCTCCGACAGCGGCGCGTCGGACCAGCGCCACGGGTCCAGCGGCACCAGCCGCGGACCAAAGTCGCCGCTCAGATCGGTGGCATGGCAGCTCGCGCACGACGCGGCGAACACCTCGCTCCCTCGCTCCACCTGCGCCTCGTCGAAGACGCCGGCCGAGACGGGCGTCGCCTCCTCCGGAGCCGCGGCCTCCGCGTCCGCCTCGCCGCTCTGGGTCCACGCGACGGACGCGAGCGCGAGCGCGAGGACCGCGACCAGACCGAGCACGACACGACTGCGGACCGACGCTGCTGGGCGATGGCCACGATCGAACTCCACGACGGCACCTCCTTGCAGGAGCGAGAGGTTCCATCATGCGACGCTGCCGCATGAGAATGCAAACGCGGCCGCGCCGTCGCGCGAAACGGTCGCCGCCCTGGACGGTCGTCCGACCGGTCCGCTACCGTGTCCCGATACGCCCACGCGCCGCGTCCCATCTCGATCTGAGGTCGACGTGCCCCACGGCCCGACCCGCCCGCACCCCCGCACCGCCGCGCGAGCGTCCCGCCTCGCCCGCTTCGCCGCCGGCGCCACCCTGCTCCTGGCCGCCGTCGCGCACCTCGCGCACGCCGGCCCCGTCGCCACGCGCGTCGGTCCGCCACCGCTGGTCGAACCGTTCCTGGAGGGCGCCCAGCTGACGATCGAGAATCTCGCGGAGGGCGACCGGGTGGTGCTGCGCATCGTGCACGGCGAGGAGACCGTGATCCAAGACCGCGTAGGCCGGGCGGAACGGGCCGAGGTGAGCGCGGCGTTGATCTTGACCCCCACCCTGCGCCGGCCGTGCGAGGGCGACGCGCCCGCCGTCCTGCTCGCCTACCGCAGCGAGCACGCCGCCGCGGGGTCGGGGTCGGGGGCGGGGTCGGGGTCGGGCCAGGGGCGCATGACGGCGTGCCTGCGCACCGTGCCGCAGAGCGTTCGGTCGGTCCGCCTGCCCGCCTGGCGAACGGACGGCGAGCCGATCCCGATTCCACGCGACGTCTGGCTGTCGGTCGCCGCGGCCGAACTCCGGCCGCGCCAGGGCCTGACGTCGTACCAGGACGACCTGGTGGTCCTCTACCTGATGGTCGCGACCGATCCGGACCTGCCGCCACATCCGGTGCACGACCACCCGATGGCGATCCGCAGCGAACTCGAGCGGCACCTGCCGCGCCGAACGCGCGGCGCGCGCGTCCGACCGACCCTCGAGCCGCCGTCGCTCAGGCGTCCTGCAGCCGCTCGGCGAACTGGGACCGAAACTTCGCCACCTTCGGGCCCACCACCGCCGCACAGTAGGCGTTGTCCGGATGGTTCGCGAAGTAGTTTTGGTGGACCGGCTCGGCCGGCCAGAAGGTGGTCAGGCGCTCCACCTCGGTGACGATCGGGGCGCCCCACAGGTCCTGGCGCTGCAGTTCCGCCATCACGTCGCGGGCGATCCTCTCCTGCCCGTCGTCCTCCACCAGCACGATCGAGCGGTACTGCGGCCCGACGTCGTGCCCCTGCCGGTCCTTCGTGGTGGGGTCGTGCAGCGCGAAGAACAGGTTCAGCAGCTCGCGGTAGGGAAGCTCCTGGGGGTCGAACTCGACCCGGACCACCTCGGCGTGGCCGGTCGATCCGCTGCACACCTGCTCGTAGCTCGGTCGTTCGACGTGCCCCCCGGCGTAGCCGCTTTCGACCCGGTACACGCCGCGCACGCCGCGCAGGGCGCCGTCCAGGCACCAGAAGCAGCCGCCACCCAGCGTCGCCGTCTCTCGGGCAGTGTTTTCTCGGGCAGTGTCCTCTCGGGCAGTGTCCTCTCGGGCAGTGTCGTGACCCGTCTCTTCTCGCGTCGCATCGCTCATGCGTCATGCTACGCCGTGGATTCGGACCGGACGGTGGGTGCGCCTACGCGACCTCTCGGCGCCGGCGCTCCGCACCCGACGTGGTGCCGAGCGACGCGCGGGGAGTCGCGTTCGCGACGCGCGGGGACGAATGTCCATCGCTTGACCGCGTCGCGCGTCGCTACGGTGGATACTCGGTGCCGATGCCCACGCTGCTCCGTCGCTCCTGGACGCTCGATCCCGTGCCCTCGCGCCCGACCTGCGAGGTCGCGACGCCGTGACGCCCACGCTGACGGTGGCGTTCAGCGCCGGGATCCTGTCGTTCCTGTCGCCGTGCGTGCTGCCGCTGGTGCCGTCGTACCTGGCGTACGTGGGCGGAAGCGGCGCCGCGAAGCGGGCGATCCTGCTGCGCAACGCGTCGTTGTTCGTGCTGGGCTTCTCGATGATATTCATGGGCCTGGGCGCCTCCGCCTCGGCGCTGGGCGGGCTGCTGCGCGAGAATCGCGACCTGCTGGCGATCGGTGGCGGGGTCCTGGTGATCGTGTTCGGGCTGGTGCTGCTCGGGGTGATCCGGCTTCCGATCCTGATGCGCGACACGCGCGTGCAGGCTCGCCACGACGCCTCGACCCCGGTCGGAGCGGTGCTGCTGGGCATGGCGTTCGCCGCCGGCTGGACCCCGTGCATCGGGCCGGTGCTGGGCGGCATCCTGACGTTGGCCGGCGCCAGCGGCACGCTGAGCGAGGGCGTGCTGATGCTGGCCGTGTACTCCGCTGGCCTGGCGGTCCCGTTCCTGGCGGCGGCGCTGGCGATGGATCCGTTCCTGCGGGCCTCGCGGCGCATGCGGTCGTGGCTTCCGTGGGTCGAGCGCGCCGCCGGCGGCCTGCTGCTCGTGGCCGGGGTGATGATGGTCACCGGGACGTTCACCCGCTTCAACATCTGGTTGATCCAGTTCACGCCCGAATGGCTCTGGTCCCGCCTGTGAGCACCGGCGACGTCGCTCCGAAGCCCGACCCGGAACCGCGGGCGGACGCGGCGCCGCCCGCGGTCCGCCTGGACCGGATCCAGCGCCGCTGGGGACGCGAGCAGGTGCTGCGCGGCGTGTCGCTGCAGGTGGCGGCCGGACGGATCGTGGCGCTGCGCGGCCGCAACGGCAGCGGCAAGACCACCCTGCTGCGGCTGCTGGCGACGCGGCTGCGGCCCAGGGCCGGTCGCGCCGCCGTGTTCGGGCACGACCTGGTGAAGGACGCCGCCGCCGTGCGGCGCCACGTTGCTTACCTCTCCGTCCAGGGCGGCAGCTACGGCACCCTCACCGCTCGCGAGAACCTGCGCCTCGCCTGCACCCTGAGCGGTACCCGGCCGGACGGTGTCGACGATGCGCTGGTCCGCGTCGGGCTCCGGCCGCACGCGGAGCGCCGCGTGCGCGTGTTCTCGAGCGGGATGAAGCGGCGCCTGGGTCTGGCGCGCCTGCTGCTGCTGGACGCCGACCTGTGGCTGCTGGACGAACCGTACGCCTCCCTGGACGACGACGGACGCACCCTGGTCGACGGCCTGCTGGACCGCGCACGCGAGCGCGGCCGCACGGTCCTGATCGCGTCGCACGAACCCGATCGCCTGGCGGACCGGATCGACGCCACGATCACCATCGATCAGGGAAGACTGGTGGCCGGGGATGCGCCGTGAACGACCTGCAGGCGGTGCTGGCGATCGCGGGCAAGGACCTGCGCAGCGAAGCGCGCAGTCGCGCGGCCACGGTGGCGACGGTGTTCTTCAGCAGCGTGACGCTGGTGATCCTGGCGTTCGCGCTGGGTCGGGACGCCGAACTGATGCGCGGCGCGATGCCGGGCGTGCTGTGGGTGGCGTTGGCGTTCTCCGGCGTGATCTCCGCCGCGCAGAGCTACCAGGGCGACCTGCACGAAGGCGCAATGGATCAGCTCCTGACGCTGCCGTTCCCGCGCGCGGCGTTGTTCCTGGGCAAGCTGCTGGCGAACTGGATCTCGATGACGCTGCTGGGCGTGGTGCTGCTACCGGTCGCCGTGGCGTTCTTCGGCGCCGACATCGCGCCCGGCGGCGTGCCGGTGCTGCTAGCGACGATCGCGCTGGGCACGCTCGGCTTCTCGGTGATCGCCACCTTCTACGCCGCGCTGACCGCCAACCTGCAGGCACGCGAGTCGCTGCTTCCGGTCCTGATGTTCCCGGTGGTGGTGCCGATCCTGCTGGCGGCCGTGCGGGCGACGGAAGCGGTCGTCTTGGGAAGCGACATCGCCTTGGCACGCTCCTGGATAGAGTTGCTGGCAGGATTCGATCTCGTGTACCTGGTGGTCACGAGCGCCATCTTCCACGTGGTGGTCGAAGAGTGAGGCGTACAGCGACCGTGCGCGCGACGCGACGCCGGCCCGCCTGCCCTGCGCCCCGTACCGCCCCGCCCCGCGACCGCTGGGAGCGCTACGGGGCGGGCGCATCGCACCTTGGTACGTACGCGCGCCCTGAGGCGAAGGAGACACGCAGATGACCCACGCTTCCCCCGACCTTCGGCCCCGCTGGCTGAACGTGCTGGCCGCGGCCGCCCTGGCGGCCCTCGCGGTCGGCTTCTGGACCGGCCTGGTGACCAGCCCTCCGGACGTGAACCAGGGCGAACTGATCCGCATCATGTACGCCCACGTCTCGGTCGCCTGGATCTCGTTCCTCGCCACTGGCGTCGCGGCCCTCGCCGGCATGGTCTACCTGTGGCGCGGGCGCGCCGCTGCCGACGCGGTGTCGGTCGCCGCGGCGGAGAGCGCGCTGCTGTTCGGCGCCCTCACGATCATCGGTGGCATGACCTACAGCCGCCCCACCCTGAACACCTTCTGGACCTGGGACGCGAAGCTGACCCTGACGGCGTTGATGGTGGCGCTGCTGGTGGGCGTGTTCGTGGTGCGCGGCCTGATCGACGATCCACAACGCCGCGGCCGCGTATCGGCCGTGATCCTGATCATCGTGCTGGCCAGCCTGCCGCTGAACTACCTGGCCGCCGAGTGGTTCCGGACCCTCCACCCGGCGAAGGCCATAGATCTCACCGGCGGAGGGGTGACCATGGAGCCGATCATGCTGCAGATCCTTCTGATCAACGTAGCGGCGGCGGCGCTCATGTTCGCCTGGATGCTGAGCGAACGCATCCGCATCGGCGTGCGCGAAGCCCGCCTCGAAGCGGAGCGCGACCGACCCGGTCGCGAAGACGACGAGGAGGTCGTCCGTGTTTGATGGTCTGCATCCCTGGTTCTGGGTCACATTCGCCTGGCTGCAGTTGCTGGTCGCCTATGGCGGATACCTGTGGTACCTGCGCGGCCGCGCCCAGCGGCTCCAGCGCCGGGAGGAGGAGGAACGATGAAGCGGTGGATCTACGCACTGGTCGGCGTGGGCGTTCTGGCGTTCGCCGGCGTCCTGATCCAGCGAGCGCTGAGCGATGCGTTGGTGTTCTTCATCCTGCCCAGCGAGTACGCCTCCGAACCGCACCGGTACGACGATCGCCGGATCCGCCTGGGCGGCATCGTGCAACCGGGCACGGTCCTCTTCGACGGAGAGGAGCTGGTGCTGGCGTTCGACGTCACCGACAGCCTGGAGACGTACGCCGTGCGGCACAGCGGCACCCCGCCCGACCTGTTCCAGGAGAGCACCGGCGTGGTGATCGAGGGCCGGTTCCGGGACGGCGTGTTCCATAGCGACAATCTTCTGGTGAAGCACAGCGAGGTGTACGAGGCGCCCGAGGGCGGGCACATCGACCTGGACGAACTGAAGGACGCCCTGCAATGACGGTGATCGGCCTGGGGGAACTCGGTAGCGCTGCGCTCCTGCTGGCGCTGGCGTTCGCCGCCTGGGGCCTGATCGGAGGCGCGATCGGCGCGGTCCGCCGCGACGCCCGCCTGCTCACGTCGGCGCGGATGGCGGCGATCGCCACCTTCCTGGCGATGACCGCGGCGGTGCTGATCATGGAGGTGGCGCTGCTCACCGACGACTTCAGCGTCTCCTACGTCGCCGAGACCTCCCGCGTGGGCAGCCCGCTCTGGGTCAAGATGGTCACGCTCTGGGCGGCGTTGGAGGGGTCGCTGCTGCTGTGGGGCTGGCTGCTGTCGGCGTACTGGGCGTTGCTCGCCTCCGTGGCGCCCAACACGCCGCTGCGGCCGTGGGCGTTGACCGTGATGGCGGGCGTGATGGTGTTCTTCGTGTCGGTGCCGGCCCTGGTCGCGCCGCCGTTCGGGTTGCTCGATCCGATCCCGATGGACGGGCCCGGTCCGAACCCGCTGCTGCAGAACCACTGGATGATGGCGGTCCACCCGGTCCTGATGTACTTGGGCTTCGTGGGGCTGACCGTTCCGTTCTCGTACGCCATGGCGGCGCTGATCACCAAGCGGCCGGGCAGCGAGTGGATGGCGTTCACGCGCCGCTGGACCCTGATCGGGTGGGGCTTCCTGACGGCCGCGAACGTCACGGGCGGCTGGTGGAGCTACGAGGTGCTGGGCTGGGGCGGCTACTGGGCCTGGGACCCGGTCGAGAACGTCGCCATCATGCCGTGGCTCACCGCCACCGCCTTCGTGCACAGCGTGCAGGTGCAGGAGCGCAGGCGCATGCTGAAGGCGTGGAACCTGCTGCTGATCGTGCTGACCTTCGCGCTGACGCTGCTGGGCACCTTCCTGATCCGCAGCGGCGTGGTGAGCAGCGTGCACGCCTTCGGCGACGGTCCGGTCGGGCCGTACTTCCTGGCGTTCTTCGTGCTGGTGATGTTCCTCGCGCTGTCGCTGCTGGCGCTCCGGTGGGACCAGGTGCGCGACCGCGCCGATCTGGACCACCCCGTCAGCCGCGAAGGAGCGTTCCTGGGGACGAACCTGTTGTTCTTGGCGCTCACCTTCGCGGTCCTGCTGGGCACGCTGTTCCCCCTGATCGTCGAAGCCGTCTCCGGCGCGCGCGTGACGGTGGGTGCACCGTTCTTCGATCAGGCCACCCTGCCGCTGTGGATGGGCGTGCTGGCGCTGATGGGCGTCGGGCCGCTGCTGCCGTGGCGCCGCGCCCCCGATCAGGCACTGCTCCGCAACCTGGCCTGGATGACCGGCGCCGCCGTCGCGACCGCCGCGGTCGCGGCCGCCGCCCGCATGCGCGGCGTGTACCCACTGCTCACCCTGGCGTTGGCGGCCTGGAACCTGGCCAGTCTGGCGCTCCTGCTGACCGGGGCGCTGGCCCCGCGCTTGCGAGCCCGGCATCAGGGCGTGGTGCAGGTGTTGCGGCGCTACGCGTTCGAGAACCGGCGCCGCTTCGGCAGCATGATCGTGCACTTCGGTGTGGTGGTGATGGCGGTCGCCATCATGGCCAGCAGCGCCTACCGCGTGGACGAACAGATCCGCATCGATCTGGGCGGCAGCGCCGAGTTTCGCGGCTACACCCTGACCGCCGTCGATCGCTTCATGGACGCCACCGAATCGCGCGTGCGCGCCGGCGCGGTGATCGACCTGCACCGCAATGACCGCTACGTCACCACCCTGACCCCGACCATCAACGTGTTCGCGGGACAGTCGATGAGCGTGCCCACGCCCGACGTGCTGTACCGACCGCTGTACGACATCTACCTGAACATCGCCGCCAACATCGGGCCCGATCAAGAGTTCGTGGTGGTGCGCGCGGTCCGCAGTCCGTTGGTCACCTGGATCTGGATCGCCGGCGTGATCATGGTGCTCGGCACCGTCTACGCCCTGACGCCGGGGCGCCGGAGCGAGGGCGCGACCCGCTCCGCTCCGAGCGAAGGGAGGGCGAGAGCGTGAAACGACTCGCCATCGTGACCGTCGTGACCGCAGCGCTGGGAGGCTTGTTCCTGTTCGGCCTGCTGCGCGGCGCACCGGACCGCGACATCCAGAGCGCACGCCTGAACCGACCGGCGCCGACCTTCGAGTTGCCGCTCTACGCGCGCTACCAGGCCGAGTTCGGACCGACCCTGGACAGTTCCGAGATCCTGGGGCAACGCCCGATGATCGTGAACTTCTGGGCGTCTTGGTGCGGACCGTGCTACGAGGAGGCGCCCGACCTGCAAGAGGCGTGGCGCCGGCACGGCGACCGCGTGCAGTTCGTGGGCGTCCAGACGCAGGACCGTGGCAAGCGGACCGAGGGGCGCGCCTTCATCGATCAGTTCGACCTGGGCTTTCCGAACGTGATCGACGACGACAGTCGCCTCGGCATCGAGTACGGCATGTTCGGCGTGCCCGAGACCTTCTTCGTCCGCAGCGACGGCACCGTGATGTACAAGCACGCCGGACCCGTCACGCTCGAGATGATCGAAGAGAAGATCGCCGAGCTGACCTCGTCGTGATCGCGTATCCATCCCGCCTCTACCGGCGTGGCGCCGCACCTTGGGGCACCCTGTTCGGAACGCTGCTCGCCGTGGTGCTCCTGACCGGCGTCGCCGGCGCGCAGGAGGCCGCACCCCCCGGCGCGGCCGGCGGCGGCGCGGTCGAGTTGGAATCGAACGTGTTCGAGATCGGCCGGCAGTTGCGCTGCCCGACCTGCGTATCCCAGTCGGTGGCCGACTCGAACTCCGCCATCGCCACGGAGATGCGGACCGAGATCCGCGAGCTCCTGCAGGACGGCCGCACCGAACGCGAAGTGCTGGCCCTCTACCGCGAACGGTACGGGGATTGGATCCTGCTGGAACCGCCACGCGAAGGCATCCATCTGCTGGTCTGGGCCCTGCCGGCGATCGCCGTGGGGCTGGGCGTCGCCGCCCTGGTGCTGCTGATGGTCCGCTGGACCCGGGCCTCCCGCGCCGCCGCGCGCGAAGCTCCTCCCGACCCGGCGCAGCTGGCACGCGTCCGCGCGGAACTGGCGGGCGACGCGAACGCCGCCTCCGACGCACCCGACGCCGCGCCCGGCAAGAGAGCGGACCGGTGACCGTCGCCCTGATCGTGCTGCTGGCGTTGGTGCTGACCGCTGTGGTGGTGGTACCGCTCGCGCGGGCCGACCAGATCGATCCGCTACCCGACGAACGCGATCCCGAGCTCCAGGACCTGGAGGAGGAGCGCGACGCCCTGCTGGGCGCCATCCGTGAGCTGGACGGACGCACCGACCTGACCGACGACCGGCGCGACGAACTGCGGTCCCGGTACGAAGCGAAGGCGGCCAAGGTGCTCCGGAGCCTGGACGACCGGCGCGAACGGTTGGCGGGACGTGCGCCCGCTCCGGCCCGGCCCGCCGGCGCCCGGCGCGCCCCGTGGGGCCTGATCGGGCTCCTGGTGGCCGGGGCCGGCATCGCCGCCAGCTTGGGCGGGTTCGTGCTGCCGCGCGTGGGCCAGGACGCCATGCCGATCACCTTCTTCGAAGAGGACCTCGCCACCGCCGAGCGCGTCCGGGACCTGCGCCAGGCGGCCCAGGCCGCCCCCAGCGGCGTCGCCTGGGCCGCCGTGGGCGACGCCTACTGGCAGGCGCAGGATGCCGACGGGGCCGAAGAGGCGTACCGCACCGCCGTCGAGGAGCACGACGACGCGCCCGCCTCCGCCTACCAACGCTTGGGGCTCCTGGAGCTGCAGGACGACCTGGCCCGCGCCCGCGTGCTGCTGGAGCAGGCCCGCCTGCGCGACGGCACCGACCCGAACACGTTGGGCACCCTGGGCGAGATCTACTTCGTGACCGGCGACTACGCCCGGGCCGAGGACGCGTTCGAGGACCTGCTGGCCCAGTCGGAAGCGGCGGGGGACGAGGCCGCGCAGGCCCGCCTGCAGCAGGCGCGCACCCTGGCCCCGCTCGCCGCGGCCGCCGAGGACGACCCGTCGTCCGACACGCTGCGCGCGTTGGGCGAAGCGTTGTGGGAGGCGGACCTGCGCGGCGCCGCCACCCGTGCCTTCTTCGCGGTGCTCACCGAGCACGAGTCGAACGACCCGACCGCCCTGGCCCGCGTCGGCACCTCGATGTTCCTGGAAGGTCGCGGCGACGACGCCATCGCCCTGCTGGACCGCGCCCGCCAGATCGCCGACGCGACCGACGCGCCGTTGCCGGAGAACGCCCTGCTGTTCCTCGGCAACGCCGCCTTCACCGCCGAAGCGTACGACCTGGCGATCGACGCCTGGGAGGACCATCTGCAGGTCGCGGACGATCCGGGACGCGTGCCGGGCCTGATCGCGCAGGCCCGTGCGCTGCGCGACGGCGACGACGTGGACGCGGGCGCCGACCTGCCGCTTCCCGGGGTGCCCGACGCCGAGCCGCAAACGCAGCTGCCCACGGCCGGAACGGACACCGACGCGGCCGCGGATCCGAGCCCCCCGCAGGCGGAGCCGCAGGACACGGTGCAGGTCGGCGCCGAAGGCGAGGCGCTCTACCGCCAGTACTGCGCGGCCTGCCACGGGCCGGACGGCGGCGGCGGCGCGGGACCGCGCCTGGCAGGCAACCCGAACTCGGCGCGCGAGGCGAACGTGGCGTCCCTGATCCGCTTCGGACGGGGCAGCATGCCGGGTTTCGCAGCCGTCCTCGAGGACGACCAGGTCGACGTGCTGCGCGACTACGTGGTCGAGCGCTTCGGACCGTGAGGCGCGCGGCATGAGCGACGCCTCCGATCGCGACGGTCCGCCCGACCCGTCGCGCCGGGCCCTGGCCGCCTGGGCCTGGCGCCTGCCGGTCCTGGCCGCG
>JBBDSD010000057.1:0-3905 GCA_040905065.1 Trueperaceae bacterium
GGGGGTGCGGGCCGCGCAGGTGGCCTTCCCGGTGCGCGTGATGCACGCCCTCGGCGCGGAACGCCTGCTGGTGTCGAACGCCTGCGGCGGCCTGAACCCGCACTGGCGCGCGGGCGACCTGATGCTGCAACTGGACTTCGTGAACCACACCGGCCAGAACCCACTCATCGGGCCGAACGACGACCGCTTGGGGCCGCGCTTCCCGGTGGCGTTCGACGCCTACGACCCCACCTACCTGGAACTGGTGCGGGCCACCGCCCGCCGCTTGGACGTGCCGCTGCGCGAAGGGGTGTACCTGGCGATCAGCGGGCCCAGCTACGCCACCCGCGCCGAACTGCGCGCCTTCCGCGCCTGGGGCGCGGACGCGATCGGCATGTCGACGGTGTTCGAGGTGCTGACCGCGCGTCACGAGGGCATGCGGGTGGTGGGGCTCTCGACCGTCACCGACATGGCGTTGCCCGACGTGCCGCACCACGCCGACCACGAGGAGGTCCTGCGCGTGGCCGCCGCGTCCGGTGCGACCTTCCGCAGGCTGGTGCGCGCGGTGGTGCCCGACCTGTGAGCCTCGCGACCGTCCGCGCCCGCATCGAGGCGGCCTGCGCCCGCTCCGGACGGGATCCGAGCGAGGTACGCCTGGTCGCGGTCAGCAAAGGTCGCTCGCCGGAGGAGATCGACCGCGCCCTGCTACGTCACGGCGTCCGCGATCTGGGCGAGAACCGGGTGCAGGCGTGGCGGGACAAGGCGGTGGAGCTGCCAACGGACGTCCGTTGGCACTTCGTGGGAAACCTGCAGCGCAACAAGGTCAAGTACCTCGCCGACGGCGGCGTGACGTGGGTGCACTCGCTCAACTCGCTGCGGCTGGCGCGCGCCCTGAGCGCGCAGGGGGAACGCGTCGATCACCGCTTCACCGCCCTGATCGAGGTGGACGTCGCGCGCGAAGCGGCCAAGCAGGGCGCGCCCGCAGGGGAGGTGCCCGACCTGCTGGAGGCGTGCCGCGACCTGCCGAACCTGACCGTCGTGGGCCTGATGGCGATGGCGCCGTTCCGCGACGATCCGGAGACGGTCCGACCGGTGTTCCGCGAGCTGGTGGCGTTGGCGGACCGACTCCAACTGCCCGAGCGCTCGATCGGCATGAGCCGCGACCTGGAGGTGGCGATCGAAGAGGGGGCGACGATCGTGCGCGTCGGGACCGCCCTGTTCGAGCCCGACGCACGGGACGCCGCGGCGTCCCCGCCGGCGGCGACCGAGGAGGCGTGATGAGACTCAGCCCGCTGGACATTCAGCACATCGAGTTCGAACGCAGCGTGTCCGGCTATCGGCCGGCGCAGGTACGAGCGTTCCTGGAACGCGTTGCGGCCGAGCGCGAGGAGCTCCTCAAGGAGGCGCAGGGCCTGCGCGACCGCGCCGCCGATCAGCAACGCCGGATCGAGGCGCTGGAGGCGGCCGAGGCCGACCTGCGGCACGCGGTCGTCGCCGCCGAGCGGATCGCGAACCAGATGCGCGAGAACGCGCGGCAGGAGGCGAAGATCATCGTGCAGGAGGCGGAGTCGGAGCGGCGCGCGCAGCACGCCGAGCTTGCACGCCTGCGCGAACTGCGCGATCGGTTCCGGGAGCAGTTCCGCGGCATGCTGCAGGCGTACGAAGCCAGCCTGGACGCGCACGTGCCGCGTGCCGACGGTGCCTCCGCAGACGCACCGTCGGACGGCGAACGTCTTTCCGAACAGGACCTGCACGACGGCGACGAGACGGGCCCGCGGAACCCCGACCGCTAGCGCTAGCAACGCCGAGCGTTTTCGGCCTTCAGGAGAGGGTGTCGTCGATCCGATCGACGTCGATCGGGCCCTGGTGGCCTTGAATCGCACCTTCGAACGTCGTCCACGGCAGGGTGGCGCACTTCACGCGGGCGTGCAGCTTGGAGACCCCCTGCAGCGCCTGCAGGTCGCCAAGCTCCTCCGCGGGCGGCTCGCCGCGCAGCATGGCGCGGAACGACGCCGCGAGCTCGCGTGCTTCGTCCAGGGTGCGTCCCTCCAGCGCTTCGGCCATCAGGTCGGCCGACGCTTGGCTGATGGCGCAGCCCTGTCCCTCGAAGGCGGCGGCCGCGACGCGGTCCTCCTCCACGCGCAGGGTGAGGGTGAGTTCGTCGCCGCACGAGGGGTTGAGGCCCTCCTGCGCGTGCGTGTTCGGGTCGACCGTGCCGCGCCGTTTGGGCCGACGGCTGCGCTCGACGATGACCTCCTTGTAGATCTGCTCCATCAGCGACATCGGGGCCTCCTGGGATAGGTGCTCCTGGGGCAGGTGCTCCTGGGGCGAGCGCTCACGCGAAGGCGGCGAAGAAGTCGCGCGCCCCGCGCACGGCGGTGATCAGGGCGTCGATCTCGTCGTCGGTGGTGGTCAGGTGGGTGCTGGCCCGCACGGTGGATTGCACATTCAGGGCGCGCATCAGCGGTTGGGCGCAGTGGTGACCGGCCCGAACCGCGATCCCTTCGGCGTCGAGCGCGGTGGCGACGTCGTGCGGGTGCACGTCGTCGACGATGAACGGCACGATGCCGCCACGATCACTGCCGCGCGGCCCGAAGGTGCGCACGCCGCCTAGCTCGTCGAACCGTTCCAGCATCGCGCGGCCGAGGCGCAGGTCGTGCCGCCAGATCGCGTCCATGCCGACCGCCTCCAGATACCGCACCGCCTCGGCCAGCCCGACCGCTTCGGCCACGGCTGGCGTACCGGCCTCGAACCGCATCGGGATGTCGGCGTAGGTCGATCGTTCGATCTCGACGGTCCGGATCATCTCGCCGCCCGCCAGGAACGGCGGCATCGCTTCCAGGAGTTCTTCGCGTACCCAGAGGGCGCCGATTCCGGTCGGTCCCAGCATCTTGTGTCCCGAGACGGCGTACGCGTCGGCGCCCAACGCGGTCACGTCGACCGGAAGGTGCGGCGCCGCCTGGGCGCCATCGACGAAGGTGACCGCGCCGACGGCACGCGCGGCCTCGGCGATCTCGGCCACCGGGTGCACCACGCCCAGCACGTTGGACATGTGCGCCACCGCCACCACCTTCGTACGGGGCGAAAGCATGCCGCGGTAGGCGTCCAGGTCCAGGCGGTGATCCTCGCCCAACGGCACCGCCCGGATCGTGGCTCCGGTCCGTTGCGCCGTCAGCTGCCACGGCACCAGGTTGGCGTGGTGCTCGGCGACGGTGACCACGATCTCGTCCCCCGGGCCGAGGTTCGCGTCGCCCCAGGCGCGCGCCAGCAGGTTCAGGCCCTCCGTGGCGTTGCGGACGAACACCAGCGAGCGGGCGTTCGGCGCCCCCAAGAAGCGCGCCACCGTCTCGCGCGCCGCTTCGTAGGCGTCGGTCGACTCGGCCGAGAGCTGATGGGCGCCGCGGTGCACGTTGGCGTGGCGCATTTCGTAGTGCTCGCGCATGGCGTCCAGCACCGCGCGGGGTCGCTGCGACGAGGCGGCGTGGTCCAGGTACACCAGCGGGTGATCGTGGACCTCTCGGGTCAGGATCGGGAAATCCCCTCGCAGACGGACGACATCGACCTCGCTCATGCCCGGTACCGTAGCAGTCCCGGCGACCCCGTTCGGCAAGCCTGCCGACGCTGGTGCGTCGCGCACGCGCCGGTATGCTGACCCGGTGATCGTTCGGCAGCTACGGCAGTACGCGTTCCGGAACCTGCGCACGCATGAGGTGACGTTCGGCCCGGGCGTGACGGCGGTGGTGGGGCCGAACGCGGCCGGCAAGTCGAACCTGCTGGACGCCTGCTACCTCGCGGCCAGCGCCGACCTTCCTGGCGGCACCGTGCGCGACGCGCTCCGCTTCGGCGAGAGCGAGGGCTTCGTCGCCGCGGAGATCGAGAACGCCCGCGGCCGGGTCGTTCTGCACGTGGGGGGTGGGGGGGGGGGG
>JBBDSD010000057.1:3915-7209 GCA_040905065.1 Trueperaceae bacterium
CGTCAGACTCCGTTGTCCTAGGGATGGGCGCTCTGGGGCTTGCGGCGGGCCGCAAGCTTCTTCGGATCGACGGGCAGGTGGCGAAGCAGGCGGACGTGGCCCGGACCGCCGCGGCGGTCCGCATCACGCCGGAGGACGCCGAGCTGGTGCACGGCGGGCCGTCCGGTAGGCGCGGCTGGATGGACGCCCTGCTGACCCGGCTGTCGCCCCGTTACGGCGCCTTGGCGCGCGAGTACGGCAAGGTGCTCGAGCAACGTAACGCCGCCTTGCGGCACGGAGCGGACGCGGCGACGACCGCGGTGTTCGGCGACCGCCTGGCCGAACTGGGCGACGAGATCGTGGCCCTGCGCCGCCGCATGATCGCCCGGGCCGACGCGTTGGGCCGCGAAGCGTACGCCGACGTTGCCGGACCGGAGAAGCGGTTCGCGCTGCGCCTGCTGCCGTCGCAGGGCGACCGCCTTTTGGCCGACGCTCTGCGCGACGCTGCGGCCGAGGAGCGCGCCCGGGGCACCACGACGGTCGGGCCGCACCGGGACGATTTGGCGATCGAGCTGCACGACCGCAGCGTGCAGACGTTCGGGTCGCGCGGCGAGGCGCGCACCTCGGCGCTCGCGCTGCGCGTGGCCGAGCATCGGCTCCTGAGCGAGAAGCACGGCGAACCGCCGATCCTGTTGCTGGACGATTTCAGCGCCGAGCTGGACGCCGACCGGCGCGCGTACCTGCTGGACCTTGCCGAACGCGGGCCCCAAGCGCTGGTGACGGGGACCGAACCGCCGCCCCGGGCCGAGCACACCTTGCGAATCGCGGCGGGCGAGGTGCGCGACGATGGCTGAGCGGCACGTGGCCGGCCTGATCGCCGAGGCGTTCCGTCGCGGCGGCATGCTTCGCGCCGTACGCAAGGCCGAAGCGGTGGTGGCCTGGCCCCACGTGGTCGGGCCGGAGGTGGCGCGCTTCGCGCGCGCGCGTGCACTGCGGTCGGGCGTCCTGTTCGTCGACGTGCCGGACAGCGAGACGGCGATGCACCTGGCGTTGCAGCGGGCCCGCTTCCTGGACGCCTACGAGCGCCACCTGGGTCGCCGCGAGGTGCGCGACATCCGCTTCGCCGCCGGTAGGCCCGTGACCAGCGAACCTGCGCCGGCCCCTCCATCGCCCCAGGAGCCCGATCCCGACGCGTGGGCGGACCTGAACCGGCGCTTGGGCGCCCTGGACCTGCCCGAAGCGCTGGCGGGCCCGACGCTGCGGGCCGGCCGAGCGTTCCTCGTACACCGGGAGCGCGCCAAGCGCGCCGGCTGGCGTCCGTGCCCGCACTGCGGCGCCCTGTCGCCCGACGACGGTCCGTGCGACGCCTGCCTGCGGCACCGGAGCGCTCCGGCGGTGCAGCGGGCGGCACGGACGCTGAGCTTGCGTCCCGACCAGGCCACGCCGCTGCTGTCGGACGAGGAGCGGAAGGTAGCGGAGGATCTGGCGTGCGAGGCGCTGGACGAACGGATGCTGGAAGCGCTACCGCAGGTGGTGGCCACGCCGGCGTTGCGCCCGCAGCTCGCCGCCGCGGCCCGCAACCGCTTGGCGTTGGCGCTGGGGATCGCGCCAAGCGAGGTCGGCTCGGAGCACCTGGAGCGCCTCGATCCGCGCATCGGTCGCGTGCTGGCGGGTACGCTTCCGGCACGCTCGCCCCGAGGAGGTCCGCATGACCCGAACGACGAAGCTTGAGCCCGGCGCCCCGGTGGTGCTGGTGGTGCTGGACGGCGTCGGTCTGGCGCCGGACGGTCCTGGGAACGCGGTGGCGCTCGCCACGATGCCGACGCTCGATCGGTTGCGTGCCAGCGAACCGTCCACCACGCTGGAGGCGTCCGGGCCCGCGGTCGGCCTGCCGCCGGGCCAGATGGGGAACAGCGAGGTGGGGCACATGAACCTGGGCGCGGGCCGGGTGGTGCAGCAGAGCCTGAGCTTCGTGCAGGAGCGCCTGGACGACGGTTCGCTGGCGCGCCTGCCGGCGTTCCGCGAGCTGCTCGAGCCGGCGCGCGACGGCGCCACGCTGCATCTGCTGGGCCTGGTGAGCGACGGTGGCGTGCACAGCGACCTGGCGCACCTGGAGGGACTGATCCGCCTGGCGGTGGCAAACGGGGCGAGCCGGATCCGGATCCACGCGTTCACCGACGGGCGGGACACGGCGCCGGACGGAGGGCGCGGCTACCTGGCGCGCTTGGAGGAGGCGCTGGCGTCGTGCGGCGCCGACGCTCGCATCGCCACGGTCACCGGGCGCTACCACGCCATGGACCGCGACCATCGCTGGACCCGGACGGAGGAGGCGTACCGAGCGTTGGTTCACGCCGACGCGCCCCACCGGGCCGGTAGTGCCCATGAGGCGATCGAGGCGGCGTACGCACGCGGCGAGAGCGACGAGTTCGTGCACGCCACCGTGATCGAGGACGACGCCGGCGAACCGGTGGGATCGATTCACGACGGCGACGCCGTGCTGTTCGCGCACTTCCGTGCCGATCGAGCCCGTCAACTGACGCGGGCGCTGGTCGATCCGGAGTTCGACGGGTTCGACCGCGGCGCGCCGGTCCGGATCGCGTTCGCCACGCTGATGCCGTACGACGCGACCCTGCCGGTGCCGCACCTGCTGGAGCTTCCGCCGGTCGAGCGCTGCCTGGCCCAAGTGCTGTCGGAGGCGGGCGTGCATCAGTTCCATGCGGCGGAGACCGAGAAGTACCCGCACGTGACCTACTTCTTCAACGCCAAGCAGGAGGAGGCGTTCGCCGAAGAGGAGCGCGTGATCGTGCCGTCGCCGCAGGTCGCCACCTACGACCTGGCACCGGAGATGAGCGCGGAGCCGCTCACGGAGGCCGTGGAGCGACGGATCCGGGACGGGCGGGACGGCTTCGTGCTGGTGAACTACGCGAATCCGGACATGGTGGGGCACACGGGCGACTTCGGCGCGGCGGTGCGCGCCTGCGAGGCGGTGGACGCGGGCCTGGCCCGGATCGAAGCGGCGACCCGCACGCGTGGCGGCGCCCTGATCGTGATCGCCGATCACGGCAACGCCGAACGGATGCTGGCCGACGACGGCGTCTCGCCGCACACGGCGCACACCACGAACCCGGTGCCGTGCGTCGTGGCGGGCGTGGGGCCGGTCCGATTGCGCGAGGGGGGCGTGTTGGGCGACGTGGCGCCGACGGTGCTTTCCCTGCTGGGGATCGCTGCGCCGAAGGCGATGACGGGCCGGTCGTTGCTGGACGCGTAGGGAGCGATGGTCGGCGGCCCGCCGCCGATCGCCCGTACGAGAGGAGC
>JBBDSD010000057.1:7219-11693 GCA_040905065.1 Trueperaceae bacterium
GGGGGCGCTCGGTCGTCGCTAGCGCGACGCTGCTGAAGAAGCGTGGGCGTGACTCAGAAGTCCATGCCGCCCATGCCACCCATGCCGCCCATGCCGCCCATGTCGGGCGCTCCGCCGCCGCCCTTGTCTTCCTTCTCGGGCTGGTCGACGATGACCGCTTCGGTGGTCAGCAGGAGGCCACCGATCGATCCGGCGTTCTGCAGCGCGGTGCGGGTCACCTTGGTCGGATCGACGATGCCGGCCGCGAACATGTCGTCCACGAACTCGCCGGTCGCGGCGTCGTAGCCGTACTTACCGTCGTTCTTCGCCTTGATGGCGTTGGCGATGACCGAACCTTCGGCGCCGGCGTTGATGGCGATCTGGCGGGCCGGTTCTTCGAGGGCGCGGACCAGGATCTTGGCGCCGGTGCGCTCGTCGCCGTCGAGGGTGTCCAGCAGCTTCGTGACGGCGGCGACGGCGTGGATCAGGGTGACGCCCCCACCGGCGACGACGCCTTCCTCGACCGCGGAGCGGGCGGTGCTGAGGGCGTCCTCGAAGCGGTGCTTCTTCTCCTTGAGCTCGGTCTCGGTGGCCGCGCCGACGCGGATGACCGCGACGCCGCCGGCCAGCTTGGCCAGGCGCTCCTGGAGCTTCTCGCGGGCGTAGTCGCTATCGGTGTTCTCGATCTCGGTGCGGATGCTCTTGACGCGCGCTTCGATCGAGCCGCTGTCGCCCTGGCCCTCGATGATGGTGGTCTCGTCCTTGCTGATGCGGACGCGCTTGGCCTGGCCCAGCTGCTGGATGCGCACGTTTTCGAGCTTGTGGCCCAGCTCTTCGCTGATGACTTCGCCGCCGGTGACGGCCGCGATGTCCTTGAGCATCTCCTTGCGGCGATCGCCGAAGCCGGGCGCCTTGACGGCGGCGATGTTCAGCGTGCCGCGCAGCTTGTTGACGACCAGGGTGGCCAGCGCTTCGCCTTCGATGTCCTCGGCGATGATCATCAGCGGCTTGCCGGTCTGGGCGACCTGCTCCAGCACGGGCAGCATGTCCTTGAGCGCGCTGATCTTCTTCTCGTGGATCAGGATGTAGGCGTCCTCGAGGACGACTTCCATCGCGTCGGAGTCGGTGACGAAGTAGGGGCTGATGTAGCCCTTGTCGAACTGCATCCCCTCGACGACCTCGAGATCGGTGTCCAGGCCCTTGGACTCCTCGACGGTGATGACGCCGTCGCGGCCGACCTTGTCCATCGCTTCGGAGATGACGGTCCCGACCTCGGGGTCGTTGGCGCTGATGGCGGCGACCTCGGCCACGGACTTGCTGTCTTCGACCGGCTTGGCCATGGTCCGGATCGACTCGACGGCGGCTTCGACGCCGCGGTCGATGCCGCGCTTGAGCGCCAGCGGGTTGGCGCCGGCCGCGACGTTGCGGAGGCCTTCATGCACGATCGACTGACCCAGCACGGTGGCGGTGGTGGTGCCGTCGCCGGTGATGTCGTTGGTCTTGCTGGCGATCTCGATCAGCAGCTTGGCGCCGATGTTCTCGAGGTTGCTGGACAGCTCGATCTCCTTGGCGACGGTGACGCCGTCCTTGGTGATCGTGGGGCTACCGAACTTCTTTTCCAGGACGACGTTGCGTCCCTTCGGTCCGAGCGTGACCTTGACGGCGTTGGCGACGGCGTTGACGCCACGTTCCAGGTTGCGTCGGGCCTCTTCCTTGAAGTACAGATCTTTGGCCATGGGGTTCGTTCTCCTCTAGCGATCGATGCGGTGCGAGTCTGCGCGTGTGGTTCGCCGTGCGGGACGGGGTCGTCCGGGACGGGTCAGGCGACGATGGCGTGGACGTCGCGTTCGCTGAGGATCATCAGCTCGCGACCTTCCAGGTTGATCTCGGTGCCGCCGTACTTGGCGAAGAGGACGGTGTCGCCCTCGCTGACTTCGAGCGCGACGCGTTCGCCGTTGTCGAGCAGCTTGCCGCTACCGATGGCGATCACCTTGCCGCGCTGGCTCTTCTCCTTGGCGCTGTCGGGCAGGACGATGCCGCTTGCGGTCGTCTGCGGCTCGTCGATCACTTCGACGACGATCTTGTCCCCGAGCGGTTTGAGGGTCATGTATTCCTCCATACGGATCGCGTGGATTTCGTGGGCTTCGCCCACATGCGATTGGCACTCGCCAGGCGGGAGTGCCAACTGCGGTCATGCTAATGCGTCCGGAGAGCGTCTGTCAAGTCGCTTGAGCGACCCAGGCTCAGATCTTGTCAGCGGTTCGGGGAGGCGTCGTTCGCGGCGCCCCGAACCGCCGGACGAAGGGGCCGGGCTCCACCTCAGCCACGCTTGAGGCCGAGCACGAACCCGGGCACGAACGCGGCGGCGAACGGCAGGTTGTAGGTGACGACCGACAGCAGCGTCCGCCACCCGTCATTCAGCGATTCGGCGCCCAGCAACGGCTCGACCTCGCTCTGCAGGCGCCCCCACTCGATCGTCACGAAGCCGTACCACGCCATCAACTGCAACCCGATGAAGAACAGCCCCAGCACCAACGCCACGACCTTGCCCACCTTCTTCAGAGCGTAGCCCGCCACGAACCCGGCGACCAGACCGAATCCGACCTGTTCCAGGAGGGGCCAGATCGCGGTCAGTTCGGGAACGTCCACGGCCGAAAAGTCTAGCACGGCGACCCCGACCCGAAGAACGCAGGCCGCGGGGCCGGCTGCGCTATCATGACGGTCGTGACGCTTCGCATCGCCCCGAACGTGCAGCACGCCCTCGACGCCGGAGAACCGGTCGTGGCGCTGGAGTCCACCGTGGTGACGCACGGCCTGCCCGCGCCCCGCAACCTGGAGCTCGGCCGCCTCCTCGAGGCGGAGGTCCGCCACGCCGGCGCGGTTCCCGCGACGATCGGCGTGCTGGGCGGCGACTTGGTCGTCGGCCTGAACGACGACCAACTCCAACGGCTCGCGACCGGACGGCCCGAGAAGGCGTCGCTCTGGAACCTGGCCGCCCTGTCGGTCCGAGGGGCCCACGCCGGCACCACGGTCGCCACCACGGTGCACGCCGCCCACCGGGCCGGCATCGCCGTGTTCGCCACCGGCGGGATCGGCGGCGTGCACGACCACCCGTTCGACGAATCCGCCGACCTGGACGCGCTGGCCCGCACCCCGGTCGTCACCGTCTGCTCCGGCCCCAAGAGCATCCTCGACGCCGCCGCCACGCTGGAGCGGCTCGAATCGGCCGGCGTGCCCGTGGTCGGCTGGCGAAGCGACCACCTGGCCGGGTTCCACCTGCCCCTCACCGATCTGCCCCTCCCGGCGCGCGCCGATGCACCGGCCGAGATCGCCGCGATGCACCGCGCCCAACGCGCCTTCGGCCTGCCGCAGGCGATCGTGGTCAGTCAGCCGGTCGACGACGGCGTCGACCCGGACGCCTACCGGGGCTGGCTCGAGGCTGCTCGCCACGAGGCGCGCGCGCGCGGAGTACACGGGAAGGACGCCACGCCGTTTTTGCTCTCCGCGCTCGCCGAGCGGTCCCACGGCGCGACGGTCGACGTCAACATGCGCCTCCTGCGCCACAACGCCGGCCTCGCCGCGCGCATCGCCGCCGCCCTGACGAACGATGCACCGGCGGCGTCCTCGCACGCCACGTACCGTCGCGACGCGCACGCCCCCCACCTGCACGGAACGGACGTACCTGGATGAGCGACGCCCGCCACGACCCCGATCCGACCGGACCCCGTGCCGACGGACTCGGCGCCCTTCTGCAGGAGGGGCGCGAGAGGTCGGGCATGGACCTCGCCGACGTCGCGTCGCGCACGCACGTCCGACGGGCCTACCTCGAAGCGCTCGAGGCGGACGACGTGGACGCCCTTCCCGAAGACGTCTACGCCCGAAATTTCGTGCGCCTGTTCGCCCGAGCGGTGGGCGTCGACGTCGACGAGGCCCTGGCTCGCTTCTCGACCTTGCGCGCGCCGATCGATCCGTACGCGACGGGCGAGCGAGCACCCGACCGGACGAGCGAGCGCGGTGCTCGCCGCGAAACCCGCTCCACGGCCGCCGCCTCGCCGAGCGCGGCCGGCGTCGCCGCCGAGGCGTCCGCCGAAGAGGCTGGCGCCGCGCCCGACGAGGGACCGCCGAACGTGCTGCGCGAGACGCCGCCGCCCGACTTCCGGCCCAAGCGGAGCTTCCCGGCGATCCCGCGCCCCCGAACGGCCGGTCCCCGGGGGCCGATCGACGCCCGTGCGAGGCGCAGTCGACGAGAGGCCGGCGCCGCCCTTCCGGGCGTGGTGCTGCTGCGCCAGGCCGCACCGTTGCTGCTCACCTTGGCGCTGGCGGGCGTGCTGGTGGGCGCCACGGTCTGGGGCTTCAACCAGCTCCTCTTCTCCGGCAGCACGCCCACGACGGGGGCCGGCGATCCCGAGCCAGCGACCGGGCCGGAGGTCGCGGGTCGGGCGAACGGCGGAGCTGCGGGCCCGGCGGTCCCAGGCGGCGCCGTGGTCCCCGACGA
>JBBDSD010000058.1:0-11640 GCA_040905065.1 Trueperaceae bacterium
CGTCCTCGGCGCCGTCGCGCGTGCAGCCGCCCCGAAACACCGCCAGCTGGCGCAACGCGTCGCGCTCGTCCGGCCGCAACAGGCTCCAGGAACTCTCGAACACGGCACGCACGCTGGCGTGTCTCGGATCGCGCGGCGCGCCGCGCGTCGCGAGCACGTCCAGATCGCGGCGGACCTCCGCCAACAGTTCGCTCGGGGCCAGCATCCTCAGCCACGCGGCCGCCAGCTCCAGCGCCAGCGGACTACCCCCCAGCAATCGGGTCAGGGCCACGGCAGCGGTGCGTTCGGCTCCGTGCGGCTGGAACAAGGGGCGCACGCGACGTGCGGAGCGCAGCAGCAGTCCGACCGCGTCGTACGCCTCGGCGTCGTCGGCATCGTCGCGCGGCGGCACGGACAGGCCGGAGAGGGGCACGATCGCCTCTCCAGGGACGTCCAGCGGCGTGCGGGACGTCGCCAGCACGGTCAGGTCCGGGCAGCCGTCCAGCAGGGCGAGCGCCAACCCGCTGACGTCGCCGACGTGCTCCGCGGCGTCCAGCGCCAGCAGCCGGTCTTGCGAGGACAGGACGCCGATCAAGGCGTCCGGCTCCGGGTCGATGCTCAGGCCCAGCGCCCGCACGATGGCAGCGATCGCGCCAGCCGCGTCGCTAACCGTGGCGAGCGAGACCCAGACGGCGCCCTCCTCGTGGTGGCCGGACCGTTCGCGGGTCAGTTGCGCCGCGACGCGGGACTTGCCGACGCCTCCGGGCCCCAGGAGCGTGACCAGCCGGTGGGATCCCACGTGCAGCAGCTGATGGAGTTCGGCCAGTTCGAGCGTGCGGCCCACGAACGGCGTCGGGTCGGTCTCCAGGTTGCGGACCGGTCCGGGCCGCACGTCACGCGCCTCGGAACGATCGCCCGCGTCGGGGGGCGCCCCATGAACGGCACGCGCCTGCGGGGATGGCGCCTGCAGCGTTGACTCCTGCGCGGTCCGCTGCGGTCCTGGCGACGCCTCGGGGCCCAGCACGCCCGCGCGGACGTCGGCAGCAAGTGCGACGGTGGCGTCCAGCGGATCGAGCGACAGGTCGATCCGCAGGCGTGCGCAGAACGCTTCGTAGACCTGCAAGGCAGCCTCGCGACGGCCGGCACGCGCTTCGCAGCGCATCAGCAACTGCACGACCTGCTCGGAAAGTTCGTCGCTGACCAGCAGTTGCCGGAGCAGGCGAGCGCCGTCCGACCAGCGACCCTGGTCGGCCAACGTCTCGGCACGCGCCTGCATCGCCGCGCGCCAGGTCTCGCGAAGATGGTCGCGCTCGCTGCGGAGCCAGGCATCGAAGCGATCCTGGCCGTCGGCGGGGACGCCGTGCATCAGGTCGCCTCCGTACAAATCGACGGCTCGCTGCCAGGCCCCTTCCGAGCAGGCGGTTCGGAACGCGGTCACGTCGCACGGCACCGGCCATCGCACGCGCGTCGGTTCGGCAGCGACGTCGCGTCCCCAGGGGGTGCGGCGGACCTGGTACAGCAGCTGGCTGAGGGTGTGGCGGGCCTGCCGCGTCTCGCTGTCGGGCCAGAGCAGCGCGATCAGTTCTTCGCGCCCGACCCAGTCTCCACGGACCGCCAGGTACGCGGCGAACTGGGCGGGTCGGCCGACGTCCAGCGCCGTCTCGCCCTCGGGCGTCCGACGGCGCGGCACGCCGAGCAGCACGACTCCGTCGTCCACACGGCATGATACGTGTTTTCCTTCCGGCGCCCAGGGGCGAAGCGCCTCGCGCGGTCCACGACGCGGGAAAGGCTCGACGGGGACCGGCTCGTACCGGCCCCGTCGATGCGTGCGGACGTGCGCGTCAGCTCACTCGACCCAGTAGTTGATGACGGCGAACTCTTGGTCGGCCGCGTCCTGGTCGTAGGTGAAGATGCCCCACTGGTAGGCGTTGCCGGCGTAGTCGGCGGCCGAGATGCTGCCGACAGTGCCGGAGAAGGTGGTCTCCGATCCGCTGGTGAAGCTGAGCGCGGCGTCGACGCCGTACCCGACGGAGTACCCGCCGAACACCACGCCGGAGGTGGCCTTGACGCTCTTCTCGTACTCGATGCCAAGCGATCCGCCGACGCCGATCTCGTTCGAGACCTTGATCTCCTGTTCGGTCTGGCCGCTCCCCTCGCCGACGCCGGAGGGACCGAACTCGAGGCCTCCGTAGCGGGACACCAGGGTGTTCTTGCGGCTGGTCGACGGGTAGCTGGACACGTCGCCGGGGACGTGGTCGAACACGTTCGTGCCGATCGTCAGCGAGCCGGCGGGAACCGCGGCGTTGAAGAAGTCGCGTTCGGCGACCATGGTCACAGGCTCGCGGGGGAGCCGAATCACCACGTCGCTGCCGACCAGGTCGGGATCGGGGTGCGAGACGATCGCGTAGCGGTAGACGTCGTACGGCACGGTGGTGAACACGACCGCGTCCTCCAGCGGTCCGGAACTGTAGGTGATCGTCTTCTCGACGGTGTAGGCGGTGCCCGCCCAGGCGCTGGCGGTGGCGGTGACGGTCTCCTGGAACTCGGCGCCCACGTCGCCCACGAACGGCACGCTCACGCTCGTTTCGACGCCGATGAAGGTGCTGGCCTTGACGGTGACGGTGAGCGAGGCGTCCACGGAGGTGCTGCTGCCCTGGCCGAAGCTGGTGACGCAGGCGGCGACGTTCTGGTCGATGCCGTCGTGGCAGGGCGGGGCGGCCAGGGCGGCGATCACGATCGGCTCGGTGAAGACCACTTCGTGACTGCCCGCTCCGTACTTCAGGACCGGTCCGTCCTCGTCGACGTTGGCGAGGACCAGGATCGGGCGGGCCGTCGCCTGCAGGTTGTGCCGGCCCGGCGTGTCGATCTCGGCAAGGACCGCCCAGCCGTTCCCGTGCTCTCCGATGGTCGTGACCGCCGAGAGGCCGTACACGTCCATGGTGGTGCGGTTCTGGTGGTACACCATCAGGTTCTCGCGCCCGTCGCCGGTCACGTCGGCCGCCACCATCGCGGTCGTGGCGACGCTCAGGAACTGACCGTCGTCGTGAAGGGAGTCCAGGAAGGCGGTCTGGGGAAGCGCAACGTCGTCCAAGAGCGTGAACGGCGCGCTGCTGGCGAAGTCGTCGTAGATCAGCTGGTTGGCGGCGATCTCGTGCACGCCGTCGCCGTCCAGGTCGGGGGTCGCTACGAACACGAAGAAGCGCTTCCAGGAGGCGTACGACGGACAGTTCCGATACGAGAGCCCGTCCACCGTCGCCCCGAGCAAGGCGTGGCCGGCGACGGCGTCGTCGAGGGCGATCATCAGCGCGGAGAAGTCGTCGCCGCAGCTCCTTGCGAGGTTCGTCGCGCCACCCAGCACGATCTCGTCCAGCCCGTCGCCGTCGATGTCGGCGAGCGACACGTCGGCGGCCTCGGCGGCGACCACGCCTCCCACGTTGGCCTGCACCGAGCCGGACGCGAGTTCGGCACGACCGGCGTTCGCGTCGTCGAACAGATGGTAGGTCGCCAGACCGGAGAGGCTGGCGCTCGATCCGGCGACCTCGTTCACCACCACCGCCAGCTCCTCGGCGTTGTCGTAGTCCAGGTTGCCTGCGGCCAGGCGCACGTAGAGGCGCGAGCCGTCGACCTCCTGCATGAGCACGGTGGCGCTGCCGAGCGACCAGCCTCCGCCGCTGGCGTGGATCGGGGCGAGCTCGACCCGATCGTCGTAGGAGATGGCGGCGAGCAGCTCGGCGGTCCCGTCGCCGTCCCCGTCCAGCGCGACCAGGGCGACGTCGCGGATGTCGGCACCGGGACCCAACTCGTCCTGGTCCGCGGCGTAGCCGCTCGCGTCGTCTTCGAACACCTTCAGCTTGAGTACATCGTCGGCCTGGTCCACGTAGAGCGCCGCGAACTCGTCGAAGCCGTCGCCGTCCAGGTCGCCGGCCGCCACGGCGCGGAGCGTCTGGAACTGGTTCCCGTAGTCGTAGACGGGAGCGATCCAGGGGTTCGCGTCGCTGAGGTCGGCCAGCGACGTCGCCTCGCCCAGCTCCACGTCGCCTCCCGGCGTGACGGCCGCGCCCACGATCTTCTCGACGGACAGGGTGTCGTCGTCCGAGAAATTGCGCGCCACGACGAGTTCGACGGTCGCGTTGGCGGCGCTCTCGCTCGAGAACTCCGCTGGATCGCCGAACGAGGCGGACGCGCCCAACGGGGCAGCGTCGTCGTCGAGGGTGCTCCCGTCGGGCGCCCGTCTCGGGGTGGCGTCGGTGGCGACGCCGAGGCGCTGAAGCGATTCCGCCACGGGGTCGCCGCTCGGATCCGGATCGGGGTCCGGGTCGGGGTCCCCGCCGCCGCCTCCACCCGGTGCGCTGGTGCCGCACGCGGCTAGGGCGAGGGTCAGTGCGAACGCGAGGAGCGCACGTCTCCATGGGAACGTGGAACGAAACGAGGGACGAGACGTCTGCCGCATGATCCTCCTCTTCGCCGTTCCGAGGGTGGGAACGGCCACGGCAGGAGCGTAGCGGCGGACCATCAGTCGGCTATCAGTCGCACGGCGCGTCGTGCGCGAGACGCGCCTACCCCTCCCCGGGTGGGGTAGCCTGCACGTCGACCCGTCGCCCCACGCTCGCTGGAAAGGTCCCCATGCACGCTCACCACGACCACGACGCGCACCACGGGAACGAGGGCCACGACGACCACGCAGGCCACGACCCGCGCGCCTTCCGCTCCCTGTTCTGGGCGTCCTTGGCGCTGACCATCCCCGTCGTGATCTGGTCCACGCACGTCCAAGACCTGCTCGGCTACGTCGCCCCGTCGTTCCCCGGCTCCTCCTGGATCCCGGCCGTCCTCGGCACGATCGTCTTCGTCTACGGTGGCCGCATCTTCCTGCGCGGCGCCGCGCACGAACTGCGCCAGCGCCTGCCCGGCATGATGACGTTGATCTCGCTGGCGATCGCGGTCGCCTTCCTCTTCTCCTGGACCGTGCAGGCCGGCGTGCTGGACGCGGCGCCGCTGTGGTGGGAGCTGGCCACCCTGGTCACCATCATGCTGCTCGGCCACTGGATCGAGATGCGCTCCATCGGTCAGGCCCAAGGCGCCCTGCAGGAGCTCGCGAAGCTGCTGCCCGACCGCGCCACCCGGCTGGTCGACGGCCGCGAAGAGCGCGTCGCGACCAGCGACCTGCGCGAGGGCGACCTGATCCTGGTCCGCCCCGGCGAGAGCGTGCCGGCCGACGGACGCGTGCGCAGCGGCGCGAGCACCCTGAACGAAGCGGCCGTCACCGGCGAATCGCGCGCGGTGCGCCGCGGCGAGGGGGACGACGTGATCGCCGGCACCGTCAACGGCGACGGTTCGCTGCGGATCGAGGTGACCGCCAGCGGCGACGCCACCAAGCTGTCCGGCATCGTGCGCCTGGTCGCCGACGCGCAGGCCTCCCGCTCGCGGGCGCAGACGTTCGCCGACCGTGCGGCCCGCTGGCTCACCTACGTCGCCGTATCGGCGGGCGCCGTCACCTTCCTGGTCTGGTCGCTGGTGGATTCCGACCCCAGCGTCGCGGTGATCCGCACCGTGACGGTGCTGGTGATCGCCTGTCCCCACGCGCTGGGCCTGGCGGTACCGCTGGTGGTGGCGATCTCCACCACGATGGGCGCCCAGGCCGGCCTGCTGGTGCGCGACCGCCGCGGCCTGGAAGAGGCCCGCAACGTCGACACCGTCGTGTTCGACAAGACCGGCACCCTGACGCTGGGGTCCCACCGCGTGGTCGACCTCGCGCTGGGCGAGGACGTGAGCGAGGACGAGGCCCTGCGCCTCGCCGCCGCGGTGGAAGCCGACTCCGAGCACCCGATCGCGCGCGGCATCGTCGCCTCCGCGCAGGAGCGCGACCTCGAGCTGCCGAGTGCCAGCGACTTCCGCGCCCTGGCCGGCAAGGGCGTGGTCGCCACGGTCGAGGGCCGCGAAGTGCACGTCGGCGGTCCCGCGCTGCTGGAGCACCTCTCCGTCGCTCTCCCCGCGGCGTTGCGCGACGCCACCGACCGCGCCGCGCAACGTGGGCACGCCTCGATCCACCTCATCCGCGGCGACGCCGTGATCGCCACCTTCGCGGTGGCCGACGCCGTCCGCCCCGAAAGCCACGAAGCGGTCCGCGCCCTGCACGAGCGCGGCATCCGCGTCGCCATGCTCACCGGCGACGCCCGCACGGTCGCGGAGGCGGTGGCGGAGGAGCTCGGCATCGACGACGTCTTCGCCGAGGTGCAACCGGAGGACAAGGCGGCCAAGATCGAGGCGCTCCAACGCGACGGTCGCGTGGTGGCGATGGTGGGCGACGGCGTGAACGACGCGCCGGCGTTGGCCCGCGCCGACGTGGGCGTCGCCATCGGCGCCGGCACCGACGTCGCGGTCGAGGCGGGGCACGTGGTGCTGGTCCGCTCCGATCCGCGGGACGTGGTGCGCATCGTGGACCTGTCGCGCGCCACCTACCGCAAGATGATGCAGAACCTCGTCTGGGCGGCGGGCTACAACGTGCTCGCGATTCCCCTCGCGGCCGGCGTGGCGGCCCCGTGGGGCCTGGTGCTCTCCCCCGCCGTGGGCGCCGTGCTGATGTCGGCCAGCACCGTGATCGTGGCCGTCAACGCACAGCTGTTGCGGCGCTGGAGCTCGGGAGAGACCACGGGAGGGACCACGGGAGAACCAACGGCCGTGTGACGGACCTCGCATCCGGTGGGCGTCGGCGTCGTCGTACGCTGAGCCCCAGCTGCCGGAGGGAGGCTCGTGCCACGACGACCGCATCGAACCCGATGCGCGATCCTGGGCCGGGGATTGCGCGTTCCGAGGCCGTGGATCGTCGCCGTGGCGTGCCTCTGCACGGTCGCGTGGCTGCAGGTTGCGTGGGCGCAGGACACCGAGACGCAGGACGCCGCTGCGCACGACGACGCCCTGGTGGTGGGCGGCGAGGACGGCTACGTGCCGTTCGAGACGCTGAACGCCGCGGGCGAGCCGGAAGGGTTCCACGTGGACCTGATGCGCGAGGCGGCGCAGCGCATGGGGCGGCCGGTCCGTTTCGAGATCGGGCCGTGGCCGCCGCTGCGTAGCGCGATCGAGGACGGCACCATCGACGTGCTGGGCATGTTCGCCTCCGAAGATCGCGCCCGCACCGTCCGGTTCCTGGATCCGCACATGATCGTGTACCACCGGATCTACCAGCCGGCGGGCGCCTGGCCGTTGCAGGGCGTACGCGACTTCGAGGGACGCACGGTCGTGGTGCAGCGCGACGCGTACAGCCACGAGCACCTGCAGGGCCTCGACCTGCAAGGCACCGAGCTGATCCTGGTCGCCGACGAACGCGAGGGGTTGCGCCGGCTGGCCGCCGGCGACGCCGACGCCGCCCTGCTCACGGAACATCGCGCACGCCTCATCGTGGAGGAGGAGGCCCTGACCTCGCTGACGGTGTCGGGCGCCCCCGTGCTGCCTGCCGCCTACGCGTTCGCCGTGCCGCTCGGTGCCGACGCCCTCGCGGCCGAGCTGAACCAGGCCCTGCTGGCCCTCCGTGCCGACGGGACCTACGACCGGCTGCATCGCCGCTGGCTCTCGACCGACCTGAACGACGGGGCGGCCAAGGACGGTCCGCCCGGTACCGCTGCAGCGCGGGCCTGGCTCCCCTGGGCCGCGGCGGCGGTCGCGGTCCTGCTGGGCCTCGCGGGCGTCCGCGTGGGTGCGGCGGTGGCGCAGGCCCGCAGCAGCCGGCGCCGATTGACGTACCTGAAGACGCACGACGGCCTGACCGGGCTGCTGCACCGGCACGCCTTCGAGCGGCAGGTGCACGACCTGACGCGGCCGTCCCACGACGACACCGCAGCGAGCGACGCGGGCGCCCGCCAGCACGCCCTGGCGGTGCTGCACGTCGACCGCTTCCGCCTGGTGAACGAGACGCTGGGGCACGCCAAGGGCGACCGGGTGCTGACCGAGGTCGCTGCCTGCTTGCGCGCCTGCCTGCGTCCGCGGGACGTGGCCGCTCGCTTGGGCAGCGACGAGTTCGCCGTCGCCTTCGTGCACCTCCGCGAGAACGAAGCCACGGACCTCTGCGAACGCATCGCTACGGAAGTGCGGACCCGCGCATTCGGTCGGGACGACGCTCCGCTGCGCGTCACCGTCAGCATCGGCCTGCTACCGTTCCGGTCCGGGGCCACCTCGGTTACGGAACTGATCCGCGACGCGGACGCCGCCTGCCTGGCCGCGAAGGAGGTGGGTGGCGACCGGGTGCACCGCTGGCAGCCGGACGACCTCCACGTGGCGCAGCGACGGGGCGAGCTGCGCTGGGTGCAGGACATCCCCCTGGCGTTGGACGAGGACCGGATCGAACCGTTCTGGCAGGCGATCGTGCCTGCCGACGCGACCTCGTCGGCGCTGCCGTCGATCGAGCTGCTGGTCCGCCTGCGCACGCCGGACGGCGAGCCGGTGGCAGCGGGCCGCTTCATGCCCGCCGCCGAACGCTACGGCCTGGCCGAACGGATCGACCGACGCATGCTAGAGCGAGCCCTCGCCTGGCTGGACGGTGATACCGCAGTACGCGCGTCCGTGCAGCGCGTACATCTGAACCTGTCCGGCCGCAGCGTCAGCGATCCGCGCTTCCTGCAGTGGTTCGAGGCTCGCCTGGCCGCGTCGCCGCGCCTGCTGCCGCTGCTCTGCTTCGAGATCACCGAAACCGCGCTGATCGCCAACCTGGACACGGCCCTGCAAGTCTTGGAGCGGCTGCGCAAGCGGGGCTGCCGCTTCGCGCTGGACGACTTCGGGGTGGGCGTGTCGTCGATGGCGTACCTGAAGAGGCTACCGGTCGACCTGCTCAAGATCGACGGCAGCTTCGTGCGCGACCTGAGCCACGACCCGCACGCCGCCTCGATCATCGCGCAGATCCACCGCCTGGGGCGCTCGATCGGGCTGCGGACCGTAGCCGAGTTCGTCGAGACGGAAGAGATCCGAGCGCACCTGGCGGCCATCGGTGTGGACGAGGTGCAGGGGTACGCCGTGAGCCGACCCGAACCGCTGAGCGAGCTGATCACTTGGTGCGAGCGGCGGGTGGCCGCCCGCCGCTCCGCCTCGGTGAGCGCGATCCCGGCGACGTAGACTGGTCGGCATGACGGCCGCCGACGCCTCGCTCCCGCCGGGCGCGCACGGAGACGATCGTCGTGCCGATCAGCCCGACGATCGTCGCGACGCGTACCGCGACGCGTTCCACGCGCTGGACCGGGGCTTCTGTCTGATCCAGGTCCTGTTCGACGAGGATGACGTAGCGGTGGACTACCGCTTTCTCGAGGCGAACGTCGCCTTCGAGCGCCAGACCGGCCTGCGCGATCCGGTCGGTCGCACCGCCCGCGAGCTGGTGCCTGGACTGAACGACGAGTGGTTCCAGATCTACGGCGACATCGCGCGCCACGGGAACCCCCGCCGCTTCGAGCTCTCCGCTCCGGTGATGGGTCGGGTGTTCGACGTGTCCGCCGTGCGCGTGGGGCGGGCCGAGGACCGCACGCTGGCCCTGGCGTTCGAGGACGTGACCGAGAAGCGCGCGGCGGAGGCGGCCCTGCGCGAGAGCGAGGCGCGACTGCGCTCGCTGGTGGACCTGGTGCCGGTCTCCATCTGGGACGAGGACTGGAGCGAGGCGGCCGCGCTGCTGCGGACGTGGCGCGCGGAGGGCGTGCACGACCTGCGCGCGCACCTGCACGATCGTCCCAATCGGCTGCTGCGGATCGCCGAAGCGATGCGCGTGCGGGACGTGAACGCCGCCACCCTGGCCCTGCACGGAGCGGGCAGCAGCGACGAGCTGCTGCGACCCGACGCGCTCATCCGGCACGATCCGGAACGGGGCGAGGTGCTGATCGACGCGTTGGTCGCCTGGCAGCACGGTCGCACGCGGCACCAGGCGATGGTGCGGGCCCCCGGTCGCTCCAGCGACGAGGACCAGCGGCTCGCCCTCGTCTTCGCCCTGCCCGACCCGGACGACGCCTCGGGCCGGGTGCTGGTCGCCGAGATCGACTCGCACGCTCTCCGGCGTGCCGAGCGGGAGCGCGACCAAGCCCACGACCGCTTGGCGTTCATGCTGGAACGGATGAGCGACGCGGTCTACGTGCTGGACGCAGCGTGGCGCTTCACCGACCTGAACGCCGCAGCCGAACGGCTGTTGCAGCGACCGCGCGCGGCGCTGCTCGGTCGCGAGCTGTGGAGCGCGTTTCCCGGCGCCGTCGGCACGGAGGTCGAGACCGCCTACCGCACCGTCGCCGACGACGGGCGCTCCCGCAACTTCGAAACGTACTACGCGCCGCTGGGGCACTGGTTCCAGGTCGACGCGCACCCGACCGGCGACGGGCTCGTCGCCTTCTTCCGCGTGATCGACGAGCGCAAGGAGGCCGAAGCCGCCCTGCGCCTGAGCGAGGAACGGTTCCGGGTGGTGGCCCAGTCCAGCGCCGACGTGATCTGGGACTGGGACCTGGCGACCGACGCGATCTGGCGGAGCGGCGGCATGGAGACCCAGTTCGGCTACCGCCCATTGCAGGACGCGCCCGACGCGGCCTCGTGGTCCCGCCACATCCACGCCGACGATCGCGAGCGGGTACGAACCGGCGTCCGAGCGGTGATCGACGGGCGCGGCGACCTGTGGACCGACGAGTACCGCTTCGTGCGCGCCGACGGCAGCGTGGCCACGGTAAGCGACCGCGGCTACGTGATCCGCGACGAGGCGGGACGCCCGCTCCGCATGGCGGGAGCGATGGACGACGTCACCGAGCGTCGCGCCCTGCAGCGCCAAGTCGAGGCGTCGCAGCGGCTGGACGCGGTCGGTCAGCTGACCGGCGGGATCGCGCACGACTTCAACAACCTGCTGACCGTGGTGATCGGCAACGCCGAACTGCTGACCGAATCGCTCGCCCACGATCCGCGCCTGCGCTCCGTCGCGACGACGATCCGCAGCGCGGCGGAGCGGGGTGCCGACCTGACCGCCCGCCTGCTGGCGTTCGCGCGCCGGCAACCACTGACGCCCGCTCCGACCGACGTGAACCGACTGTTGACCGACCTGGAGCCGCTGCTATGGCGCACGCTGGGAGAACAGGTCGAGCTCCGCACCGTCGCTGCCGACGACGCGTGGCCGGCCCTGATCGACGCGTCGCAGCTGGAGCACGCCCTCGTCAACCTGAGCATCAACGCCCGCGACGCCATGCCGGAGGGCGGCCGCCTCACGATCGAGACGGGCAACGTCCAGCTGGACCGCGCCTACGCCGCCGATCACGCCGACGTCGCTCCCGGGCTGTCGCTCCCGGGCCGTACCTGCTGGTGGCCGTCAGCGACAGCGGCAGCGGCATGACGCCGGACGTGGTGGCGCGCGCCTTCGAGCCGTTCTTCACCACCAAGGCGCAGGAGCGCGGCACCGGCCTGGGACTGTCGATGGTCTACGGCTTCGTCAAGCAGTCCCGCGGGCACGTCAAGATCTACAGCGAGCCCGGCGAGGGCACCACCGTCCGGCTCTACCTGCCGCGCGCCGGGCACGCCGCAGCGGAGCCCGCAACGAACGCGCCGGCGCACGACGCCACGGACGACGCCGGCACCACGGACCACGCCGGCACCACGATCGTGCTGGTCGAGGACGACGCCCTGGTCCGCGAGCTCGTGGCGATGCAACTGCGCTCGCTGGGTTACCTGGTG
>JBBDSD010000059.1:0-1897 GCA_040905065.1 Trueperaceae bacterium
TCCGGACCACGGCGTTGCCGACCTTGCGACTGACCACGATTCCGACGCGGACCCCTTCCTGGCGGGATGGACGCCAACGAACGCCCAGATGGCGCGCTCCGCCCGACCGTCCCTTGCGCAGCCGCTGGAACGCCCGATCGCCCTTGAGGGACGCGATCTTGGGCGCCATCTGCGGCTGCGGACGTGCGATCAGCGGTCGGAGACGGACAGCCGCGTGCGGCCTTTGCGCCGACGACGCTTGATCACGTTGCGACCGGCGGTGGTCTTCATGCGGACGCGGAAGCCGTGCGTCTTGGCCCGCTTCCGGCGATTGGGCTGATAGGTGCGCTTCATGAGGTGCTCCTTCCGAGGATCCGCGACCTCGCGGACCGGGACGTCGGTACGGGGAACGCGGCGCTGCGTCCTCGCCGCCGGGCGACCGCCCAAGGCGCGATGCAGCGAACGGCGGCGCCCGCCGAGGGGCCCGGGCCGACGCCGTCGCGTGCGCGTCGGAACCGGTGCCGGGGCGGGGGACGCCTAGCCGGACGAGGATAGCACAGGTTCCCGCGCGTCGCGCAACGCCCGCGCGAACCGGAGCAGCAGGTCGTTGCGGTCGGCGGTCGCCATCGCCTGCACGCCTACGGGTAGGCCGTCTGGGTCGCTACCTGCGGGCACGCTGATCGCTCCGACGCCGGCCAGGTTGGCGAGGCAGGTGTCCACGTCGCCCAGCGCCATCGCCAACGGGTCGTCGGTCCGGTCGCCCAGCCGGTAGGCGACGGTGGGAGCGGTGGGGGTCAGCAGCAGGTCGACCTCATGGAAGGCGGCAGCGATCTGGTCGGCCAGCTTGCGCCGCACCCGCGACGCCGCCAGGTACCAGGCGTCGACGTGTCCGGCGGAGGCGGCGAAGGTGCCCATCAGCACCCGGCGCTGGACCTCGTCGCCGAAGCCGGCTCCGCGGCTGGCGGTCGTGACCGCCTCCTGACCTTCCGCCTCGTCCCCGACGCGCACGCCGGTTATGGCGCCGTCGTAGCGGGCCAGGTTGCTGGCCGCTTCGGTGGCGGCGATCAGGTGGTAGCAGGCCACCCCGGCGCGGGCGTCGGGAACCTCGACCTCGGCGACGCTGGCGCCGGCCTCCCGCGCGGCGTCCAGCAGGCGCTGCAGCCCGGCGCGCACCGCCGGATCGTTGCCGTCGCCAGCCAGTTCTTCGATCACGCCGATCCGGACGCCGCGCAGGTCGGGCGGGGCGTCCGCGAGGGCGCGCGCGAGGCGGGACTCGGGATCCGCACCGTACGGAGCGCCCGCGCAGGTGGCGTCGTGCGGATCCGGGCCGGCCATCGCGTCGACGAAAGCGGCCACGTCCTCGGCGTGGTGCGCCAGCACGCCCACCTGATCCAGCGAACTGCCGTAGGCGATCACGCCCCAGCGCGACAGGGTGCCGTAGGCGGGCTTGAACCCGAGCACGCCGCAGAACGCCGCCGGTTGCCGGACCGATCCGCCGGTGTCGGTCCCCAGCGCGACCGGGACCACGCCGCCCGCCACGGCCGCGGCGGAGCCGCCGCTGGATCCGCCGGGCACCCGCTCCGGATCGGCGGGGTGGCGCACCGGCCCGTGCCAGGAGGTTTCGCTGCTACCGCCCATGCCGAACTCGTCCAGGTTCGTGGTGGCCACCACGATCGCGCCGGCCTCGCGCAAGCGCCGCACCACGGTGGCGTCGTACGGCGGCCGGTGGTCGCGCAGGATCGCCGAGCCGGCGGTGGTCCGTACCCCCGCGACGCACAGGTTCGCCTTGACCGCGACCGGTACGCCGGCCAGCGGCGGCAGGGCCTCGCCCCGTTCGCGCGCGGCGTCCACGACGTCTGCCGCGCTCCGTGCCTGGTCGTGCAGGATCTCGACGAAGGCGTTGCAGCGCGCGTGCAGC
>JBBDSD010000060.1:0-1894 GCA_040905065.1 Trueperaceae bacterium
GCTCCTGATCCAGACGCGGGCCCAGGTTCTCGATCTCGGCGGCGGCCGGGTGCGAGCGGATCAGTTCCTGCGTGTCGACGAACGCGAGTCGGAAGGCGGGAGCTCCGTCGCCGTTCTGCGCTTGCGCGAACGGCAGGGCGAGGAGCAGGAGCAGGGCGAATGCAATGTACGTCGTGGGTCTTCTCATAGCAGTCGCACCGTACCACCGGGTTTGATGAGAACGCCACGCGGAAGGAGCCCGATGCCGACACGACCTCCGTCCCCCGCTGCGTTCCTCGCCGCGCCCCGCCCCTTCTCTCCCACGCCAGTCCGTGCCCATGTCGCCTGAGGCGTGGGCGTGGGTCCTGGTCGGGGTGCTGGGGGCGCTGGTGGGCAGCTTCGCCAACGTGGTGATCCAGCGCCTGCCGGCCGGCCGGTCGATCGTGCGGCCCCGCTCGGCGTGCGGCGCGTGCGGTCGCACGCTGAGTCCGTGGGAGCTGGTACCGATCGTGTCGTGGGCGCTCCTGCGCGCCCGCTGTCACGGCTGCGGCGCGCCCATCTCGGTACGCTATCCCCTGGTCGAGGCCGCCATGATGCTCAGCTTCCTCGCCGTCGCTTGGCGTTTCGCGCCGTGGGAACACCCGGTCGCCTTCGTCGCCGTGGCCACCTGGTGGACGATCTTGCTGATCGCGTCGCTGATCGATCTGGACACCTTCGAGATCCCGGACGTGCTGACCCTGCCCGCCACCGCCGCCGGCCTGGCCGCCGCCTTCGCCTGGACGGGCGCACCGGGCCTGCCGGGCCCAGCCGACGCAGCCCTGGGCGCCGCGATCGGCGCGGGACTGCTGACCCTGATCAACCGCCTTGGCGCCTGGGTGCTGCGGCGCTTTCGCGACACGCGGGAACGCCTCTGGCCGATCGGCTTCGACCAGGCGAACCTGGCCGCCCTGGCGGGCACGCTCGGGGGCGTCTGGGTCGGCCTGCTGGCCGCTGCTGCCTCGACGGCCGCGAACCTGGCGACGCGCCGGACGCTGCGGATCCCCGAGCCGGTCGTCTGGATCGCCTGGGGGGCAGCGCTGGTGGTGGCGCCGCTCGGCATCGGACTGCTTCCGGCCGTGACCGGTGGCCTGGCGGCCGCCGGTGCCGCGTCGCTGGCCGGCGCTACGGTCTGGTGGATCCACGATCTGCGGCGCCCGCGACCGGCCGACCCCGGCGCGCGTTCGACGCCGGACGCGGACCCCGGCGCCGCGGAAGGAGCCGATGCCGCCGCCGAGGAACCGGTCGCGATGGGTTTCGGGGACGTCAAGCTGGCGGCGCTGCTGGGCGTCGTGCTCGGTTGGGACCGCCTGCTGGTGGCGCTGTTCGCGGCGGTTCTGGTCGGCGCCGTCGTCGGCGTGGCGCAGCGCGCCGCGGGCGGCTCCCGTACGGTGCCGTTCGGTCCGTTCCTCGCGCTCGGTGGCGTGATCGCCCTGGCGTTCGGTGCCGCCCTGATCGACGGGTACCTGGGTCTCCTCGGGCTGTGACGCGCGGCGCGCGTCTCGCGGACCCGGCCGTCGCGATCGATCCACGGTGTCGCAGCGGAGCCGTCCCCGACGCGCGTGGTACGCTTCGCGCACGCTAGCGCGGCCTTCGCGACCCCGTCCGGACGTGCGCGCCGTGCCCGAGGAGTTGACCGTCATGACCACCGACGCCCGCCTGCTCCAGGAGCTCCGCATCGACGCCTTGCGGGACCGGGACTTTTTGTCGCTCGCCGACCTGGACCGCGACGCTTTCCCCGCCCTGCTGGACTCCGCCCTGACGCTGAAGCGCGCCTGGCGCGACGGCGTCCGCCCGCGCCCCCTGCAGGACGTCACGCTGGCGATGATCTTCGAGAAGCAGTCGCTGCGGACGCGCTCGACCTTCGACATCGCCATGT
>JBBDSD010000061.1:0-11495 GCA_040905065.1 Trueperaceae bacterium
CACCATCCGTACCCGCTCGGCGATCGCCTCCGGCCACGGATCGGCGCCGGAAGCGTCTTCGGGCAGCGGCAGCTCCAGCTCGTCTCGGCGGTGCAGCGCCCCCTCGACCGAGCCCAACGTCTTCAGCGTCGCCAGCATCGCACCGTCGCTCATCCGCGTCCGCAGCGCATAGCCCACGCGCGCCAGACTGGCGCGAGCGTCGTCGAAGTAGCGATCGACGTTGAGGACGCGCTTCGCGGGCCCGACCCGCAATCCGGCCGCTTCGAACGCCGCCGCCAGCTCCATCTCGCTGGGGACGTGCTCGTCGACGCGGGAGAACTTCAGTTCCGTCTCGGTCGGCATGCGCGCACGGTACCGCGCCGAGGTATCGCGCCGAGGTACCGCGTCGACTACCCACCGCCCAGCAGGCGGCGCAGCCAGCCGCCGAGCCCGCCGCCTGGGGCGTCGCCGTGCGGGTCGCGACCCGAGCCGCGCCCGTCCGGTGCGTCGCGCGGCTCACCGGCCGGATCGTCGTGGGCCGGATCGTCGTTGGCCGCAGCGTCTTCGGCCAAGGCGTCCGGATCCTCGTCGTCGTCCTCGTAGGCGAAGAAGCTCTCGGCGTCGATCAGGTCCTGCGCGATCAGGCGGCCGTCGCCGGCCAACGACTCCACGTGATGCTGCAGCTCGTGGGTGAGGGTCTCCCAGATCTCCTCCTCCCAATCGAACTCCGGATCGTTCTCGGCGATGCGACGGAACGAGCCCCAGTACAGCGCCACGTGACGGCCCAGCCCCTCGTCCCCGCCCAGGAAGCTGTCCGGACCGGGATCGAGGTACTCGCCCATGCGCCACACGTCGTCGAAGCCGTCCTCCGGCTTCTCGTCCCTCAGGGCGTGCACCCCCTGCAGGTCGGTCAGGAAGGCGGGCGGGATCTCGTCCATCATCGCCTCGACCACGGCGCGAAAGCGATCGTAGGTCATGCCGCCAGGGTACCCGGCCGGACGGACCGCCGCCATCTTCTATACTTCGCGCAAGGCACACCCTCGTCCTCGCCGCCCGGGCCGCCGGGCCGGAAGGGAGCTCGATGTCGGAACCCAGGAACGTCGCCCTCCTATCGCACAGCGGCGCCGGCAAATCCAGCCTGACCGAAGCGATGCTGTGGCGCGCCGGCACCATCACGCAGATGGGCCGGGTCGAGGACGGCACCAGCGCATCCGACACCCTGCCGGAAGAGAAACGACGCAAGATCTCGATCACCACCGCCGTGCACCCGCTCACCTGGAAGGGCGCCGCGTTCACGCTGCTGGACGCGCCCGGCTACGCCGACTTCGTGGGCGAGATCCGCGGCGCGCAGGCCGCCGCCGACGCCGCCCTGATCGTGATCTCCGCCGTGTCCGGCGTGGCGGTCGGCACCGAACGCGTCTGGACCAGCAGTTTCGAGCGCGAACTCTCCACCCTGTTCGTGATCAACAAGCTGGACCGCGACAACGCCGACTTCTTCCGCACCATGGCGGACGTCGAGCAGAGCCTGCCCGGCAACATCGCCGCCGTGCAGGTCCCGATCGGCAAGGCCGGCGACTTCCGCGGCCTGGTCGATCTGCTCACCATGCGTGCCTGGACCTGGCCGGACGGCGACCCGGTCGAGGGGCCCGTGCCGGACGACGTGGCCGGCGTCGCGCAGGAGTACCGCGACCGCCTGACCGAAGCGATCGTCGAGACCGACGACGATCTGATGATGCAGTACCTCGAGGACGCCGAGCTGGACCCGGCCGCGCTGCGCGAGGCGTTCTTCCGCGCGGTGCGCGCGAACCAGCTGACGCCGGTGCTGCTGGCCTCCGCCGAGAAGGCGATGGGCATCGGCCTGCTGCTGGACTTCATGACCGAAGGCGTGCGGCACGTCGAGGATCACGCGCCGCTGCCGGTCGTGGACGGCGAGCCCCCGGTGCTGGGAACGGAGCAACCGTTCGGCGCGCGCGTGTTCAAGACCGCCGTCGATCCGTACCTGGGCAAGATCAGCTACCTGCGGGTGTTGTCCGGCACCCTGAAGCCGGGCGACACCGTCGTCAACGCCGGTCGCGACGGCAAGATCAAGGTCGCGCACCTCTACGTCCCGCGCGGAGCGCAGCTGGACGAAGCGAAGGAACTCCGCGCCGGCGCGATCGGCGCCATCACCAAGGTGGACGCCTTGCACACCGGCGACACCCTGACCGCCGAGTCCCGCCGCTTCGTGCTGCAGCCGCTCCGCTTCCCGCCCCCCGTGATGGCGCTGGCGCTGGAGCCGGCCAGCCGCGGGGACGAAGACAAACTCACCGAGGGGTTGCACAAACTGCTGGAGGCCGACGCCACCCTGCAGCTCGAACGCAATCCCGACACGCACCAGACGGTGCTGTGGGGCATGGGGCACGTGCATCTGGAGGTAGCGGTCGCCACCCTGCGCGAGCGGTTCGGCGTGAGCGTCACCAGCGCTGCGCCGCGGGTCGCCTACCGCGAGACGATCCGCGGCACGGCCGAGGCCCGCTACCGCCACAAGAAGCAGACCGGCGGCGCCGGGCAGTTCGCCGAGGTGGCGCTGCGCGTCGCGCCGGGCGAGACCGGCAGCGGCCTGACGTTCGCCTGGGAGGTGGTGGGTGGCGCCATCCCCTCGCAGTTCCAGAGCAGCTGCGAGAAGGGCGTGCGGCAGGCCATGCAGCGCGGCGTGCGCGGCGGCTTCGTGATGGACGACGTACGCGTCGCCGTCTTCGACGGCAAGGACCACCCGGTCGACAGCAAGGACGTCGCCTTCCAGGCGGCCGCGTCGCACGCCTTCCAGGAGGCGGCCTCTACGGCCGACCCGGTCCTGCTGGAGCCGGTCGCGCTGGTGAAGGTGCGGGTGCCCGACCGCTTCACCGGCGACGTGATCGGCGACCTGAACGGGCGCCGTGGACGCATCCTGGGGATGGACAACGAGGGCTCGGTCAGCACCGTCAGCGCGCACGTGCCGGTGGCCGAGCTGGCCACCTACTCGCCCGAGTTGCGGTCGCTCACCGGCGGGCGCGGGGCGTTCTCGCGGCGCTTCGATCACTACGCACCGGTGCCCGACCACTTGGTCGAGCGGGTGCTGGAGGCGGGCACGCAGGCGAAGGCGGGCTGAACGACGTACGCGGAACGGTGCGTCGACTCATTTTTCCGGCGCGGATTGTTGCCTTTGCGCAACAGCACCGCTTTGATGGTCGAATATGCAACTCGGCATCGTTCAGGACGCGAACGCGGTCGTTATGCAGGCGAGAATGACCATTTTCTCCGTGCTGTTGCGCAGGAGCAACGATGGGGGAATCTGCGCGCCGAATGTTCGAGGGTCCCGACGCTCCGCTGCACCGGAGCACAGACTCGGCGATGCAACGACGCACCAGCGCCTCGACGCCTCCACGCGTCGGCCGTCCCTTCGGGGAGGTAGCGTCGATCAGCCGTCGATCAGCCGTCGATCGCGGCCAACTGCTCCAGCACGTCGTTCGCCAGTTCTTTGCCGAGCGCCTCGGCCTCCGACGCGTCACCGCTGACGCGCGCCTGCAGGCCGGAGCCGCCCTCCGCCACCGCGCCGAACAGGGTCAGCTCACCGTCGGAGGTCACGGTCGCGAGGGCGCCGACCAGCTTGCCGGGCAGGGCGGCGGCGAAGGCGCGCTCGGCCAGGATCCGATCGAGGCTGGGGCGGTGCTGCAAGGTGTACGCCAATTCGAACGCCAGATCGTCGACGTCGCGGACCAGCAGTCCGATCGCGCCTTGGCCCGGGGCCGGCGCGAACGTCTCCGGCGCCAGCAGGGCGTCCATGCGGTTGCGCTGATCCAGCATCAACAGCGTCAGCCCGGGCAAGAGCAGGGCCTGCACCTCGTCGCGGGTGAGGCGACCCAGGTCGTCCTCGAGGTGCGCCGTGAGGGGCGTCGCCACCAGGTCCGGGCGGAGCGCCGCCAGGAACTTCGTGTCGCGTCCCTCGCGCACGGCCACCACGTCGCCCTCCTGCAGGGCGTCCAGTTCCTTGGCCTTGCGCGCCACCAGGGCGGTGCGGGGTTCTTGCCGTCTCGCCACCGCCGCCAGCGTCACGCCTTCGGGCAACTCGAGCGGCAGCGTGTCCAAGGCGTGCACGGCGATGCCGATCGATTCCGAGACGAGGGCCTCGACCAGGGCGCCAGGAGCATCGGCGCGGACGGTTCGTTGGGTGATCTGTACGTCGGGCCATTCGGCGTTCAGTTCCGTCAGCACCGACCGCGCTTGGCGCAGCGCTTCCGCGCCGTCGCGGTTGCCCATCACGATTCGAGCCATGCCCCGTTCTATCACAGGGAACCTCGCCGCACGCGGGCACCCGCACGGTTCAGGAGCGTCGCTCGGGATCGTCCGGTTCGTCCGCGACCAGGTACCGCACGGCCCGGCCGCGCCCCTCGGACCGAAGCTCGCCCCGCTCGCGCAACAGGCGCAGATCGTTCCCGGCGGTCGCCGCGGTCACGCCGTAGGTGGCGGCGTACGCCCGCGGCGTCCACGCGGTGCCGTCGCGCGCTCGCTGCAGCGCGTCGTCGCGGCGATCTTCGGGCGGTAGGGGAGCGTCGCGCAGCGATGCGAACAGCGGCGCGCTGGACCCCGGCCCGTGCGCGCGCAGGTCGGCGGCCACGTCGCGGGCGGGGGGACCACCACGCTCCGCAAAGGCGGCGTCTGCGACCGAGGCGGGGGCGGCGGTGTCGAGACCCGAAGCGTCCAGGTCCGGGGTGTCGAGGTCCGGGGTGTCGAAGGCGGACACGTGCTGGGCGGCCGACACTCCGCTGCCCGCCGCGACCTCGCTGCCGCGCCGCGCCTGATGCAGGCAGGCGGCCAACCAACGGTAGGCCAGGTCGGCCGCCAACTTCGGGGTCTCGGCGAACAGCAGCGGCACGTTCGGGTAGGTGGCCTGCAACGCCGCGATCAGGTTGAGGAGCCACCCGGGCTGCACGTTGCGGTCGCTGCCCAGCTTCACGATCTCCGACAGACGGCCCTCGATCACCACCGCCGCGCGCGGCAGCGCGGCGAGTTCGCTCAGGCCCATCTGAAAGGCGCCGGAGAGCGCGCCGGTGGCCAGCTCGTGGGCGCGCTTGCGTTCGACCACCGCAAGCAGGCCATCATTGTCCTCCGGCCCCTCGAACACGCCGTAATCGCCGGCCGGCAGGCGACGACGCGCAGTGGTGACGGGATAGGAGGCGAAGCGCCAGGGGTAGCGCTCGCGCGTGTCGATGGCGATCGTCAGGGCGCGCTCCAGCCCTCGCGCCTGAGGCACGCGCAGCCCGGGCCGCGCTGTACGGACGGTGCGCTCCGAACGCCAGAAGATCAGCGGACGACCGGCCTTCTGCGTGAACACGAACAGGCTGCGCTTGCGGGTGCGGCGTTGCAGCACCAGGTGCACCGCGGCGCCAGCCCGCCAGCAGCCGCCGACCGGCACCTCGTCGGTGACCTGCGCGCCCTGCGGCCAGGCGTCCAGGCGGTGACAGTACAGGTCGCGCGTGGCGGGCCAGGCGTCGCGGGTGGCCAGCAGCAGCGGCCCGTCCGGCAGGGGGATGCGGAGCAGCACCGGCAGGCGCGATCCGGGATCGGGGTTGCGCGCGATCTGGAAGGTGCGGGCCGGCGCCGTCATCACAGGCGAGCGTAGCGTACGGACGGCGTACGCGACGGACGCTCGCGGTTCCTACCGGCGTTCGTCGGGGGCGCGACCGGCGCGACGCCGCTACGCGCGGCGCCCCGCAGCCCCGCGCCCCGCTCCGGTCAGGCCAGCGCCTCCGCCTCCCGCAGCAGCTCCTCGACCCGGTCGGTCGCTTCCCAAGGGAAGCCGTCGCGACCGAAGTGGCCGTAGGCGCTGGTCGGGACGTAGATCGGTCGCTGCAGGTCCAACTGCTGGATGATCGACGCCGGGCGCGCGTCGAAGACGCGGTCGATGGCGAGCTCCAGCCGGTCGTCGGGCAGGGTGCCGGTACCGAAGGTGTCGACGTAGGTGCCGACGGGGTGCGGCACGCCGATGGCGTAGGCCAGCTGCACCTGGCAGCGGCGCGCCAGGCCGGCGGCGACCACGTGCTTGGCGACGCAGCGCGCGTAGTAGCTGGCGGAGCGATCGACCTTGGTGGGGTCCTTGCCGCTGAAGGCGCCCCCGCCGTGCGGCGCGGCGCCGCCGTAGGTGTCGACGATGATCTTGCGGCCGGTGAGGCCCGCGTCCGCCTGCGGGCCGCCCCGCACGAAGCGGCCGGTGGGGTTGATGTAGTACGCGGTGTCGTCGTTCAGCAGGCCGACCGGCACCACCGGGCGGATCACGCGCTCGGTGAGGGCCTCGCGCAGCGCGTCGGTGGCGATCTCGTCGGTGTGCTGCGCGGACACCACCACCGCGTCGATCGCGACCGGCGTCTCGCCGTCGTACTGGACCGTCACCTGCGCCTTGCCGTCCGGCCGCAGCCACGGCAGGGTGCCGTCCTTGCGGACCTGCGCCAGGCGCTGGGTGAGGCGGTGCGCCAGCGTGATCGGCAGCGGCATGAGGGCGTCGGTCTCGTCGCAGGCGTAGCCGAACATGAGCCCCTGATCGCCGGCGCCCAGCCGGTCCAGCGGATCGCCGCTGGCCCCTTCGGGCGCGTCCACGCCGCGCGCGATGTCGGGCGACTGTTCGGCGATGGCGATCAGGACCGAACTGTGGTCGGCGTCGAAGCCGTAGGTGGCGTCGACGTAACCGACCTCGCGCACGGTGTCGCGCACGATGCGCTGCAGGTCCACGTAGCCGTCGCAGCGGATCTCGCCCGCGATCAGGGCGAGGCCGGTGGTGAGGATCGTCTCGGCCGCCACGCGCGCGTCGGGGTCCTGCGTCAGGATCGCGTCCAGAACGGCGTCGCTGATGCGGTCGGCCAGTTTGTCCGGGTGGCCTTCGGTGACCGATTCCGAGGTGATGCGTCGTAGCACGGTGGGCCTCCAGGGGTGGGGGCGTGGGCCCGGCTCCGCCGGCTCCGGTCGGCCCCCGCGAGTCCGGCGATGCTACCAGAGGGCTCCCTGCCGGCTGGTGGCGCGTGGTGTGCCTGGGACGGTGCGGGCTGGGGAGGGACTATGCTCGCAGGAGATGCGACGGGTCGATCGTCCACCACGAGCCGCACCGGGGGCGGAGGAAGCGCGGAGCGGGGTCCGAATCCGGCAGGCTCGGCCAGGCGACGCTTCCGCGTTGCGTGCCCTCATCGCATCGGTGTACGCCGAGGAGCGGTGGTTCGTCGGGGACGAGGCGCCGAGCGAGGGGGCGCTCCGAAGTCGCCTGGAGATGGCCGAACCGGCCTGGGAGGCGACCTTCGTCGCGGAGTCGGATCGGTCGTTGTCCGGGTGGATCGAGATGCGTCGCTACCGAGTCCAGCGCTTGGCGCACGTCGCGACGCTCACGGTCGCGGTCGACGCCTCATCGCGTGGCAGTGGGACGGGCCGTCGACTGCTCCGCGCCGGTGTCGAGTGGGCCCGCTCGGTCGGGACCCTCAAGCTTCGACTGGACGTGCGGGCGGGCAACGATGCGGCCCGGAGGCTCTACGAGCGCGAGGGATTCGTGATCGAAGGACGCGAACGGCACCAGATCGCCCTTGCGAACGGTCGGTACGAAGACAACCTGCTGATGGCGCGTTGGCTGGGGGACGAGGAGCGCTCCTCGTCCCCCGTGCGGCTCACGGCGCCCGAATCGTGATCGGGAGCGCGGTCGTCATGGACTCCTCGCCCCGGTCTACCTGCACCGTGGCTTCGATTCGGCCGAGCGGCGCATCGTCGGGAACGGTCCAGGACGCGGTCCAGACGTCGCCGGCGTCGTTGGGTTCTAGCGCGATGCGTTCTCCGAAGACGTCGAACGTGGCGCGCTCCGGTTCGCCTTGGGTGCGTCCCGTGATCTGGATCGTGTCGCCTGGCTGCACGCGATTGGGCGAGGCCTGAGCGAAGACGGCGAGAGCGCCGGACGAGAACGTGGTCACGACCTGACGTGGTCGCTCGGCCGCGCCGAGCGTCAGTTGAAGCGGAGGTCCGGGAGGTTCGATCTGGACCGTGGGTCGGTGCGTCGCTTCGTAGCGGTCCGGTGCCTGCGTGGCGTCCAGCAGCACGGCGTACTCGCCTTCGACCAGCCGATTGGCGACGGCGACACCGTCAGGGCCGCTACGGGCGGTGCGGCGGACGGGCCCATCGAGGATCACGCCCGTTCCGGTCAGCAGCGGTTCGCCGTCGTCGCGAACGCCGTCGCGATTCAGATCGTCGAAGAGGGTGACGCGGGCCGAGCGTACCGGCGCGACCCGTACTTCGATGTCGTAGTCGGCGTTCCGCTCGACCGTCAGGTCCAGATCGTCGAGCACGCCAAGGCCAGTTCCGAGACCGGGTAGGTCGATGCGCGCGTAGGTGCCTTCGGGAACCGCCACGACGAAGCGCCCTTCGTCGTCCGTACGGGCGGTGGCGTCGTCGCGGAACGCAATCGTCTGGTCGCGCAGCGGTGCGTCGGCCTGACCGAACCGTCCGTCGAGATCGTGGTCCACGTAGGCGCGTCCCCGTACCGTGCCTCCGTAACGCCCTCCGAATAGGCTGACGAGCGGGTCCGGCGTTCTCAGGTCGGTCGCGAACGTCACGGCGTAGCTGGCGCTGAACGTGTGCGAGGCGCTGGGATCTTCGCCGAACAGGCCGTCCTGCACGGACAACCCGTACGAGAGGTCCAGCGAGCCGTCGCGTACGCCGAACGCACGGTTCCATGTCAGGCTGCCCTGGAGGCCGTGAAGGACCTCGATGTCGTCCGTTTCGGAACGCTCTTCGGTGTGGCGGAAGCGAAGCGTGCTGCTGGTATCGATCGACCAGCGCTGCGACCAGGCGAGCGATGCGTCGAACTCGTACGCCGTCGTCGGTTCACCGGATCGTCCGTAGCCGACGTCGCCCTGGATCGTGGTCGACGCTCCGGGGCGATAGGTGCCTACGAGACGCGAGGACCAGGCTGTGATCGTGGGGGCATCGGCTGCGTCCGACCTGGCGACGGTGCGGCCGGTCAGGCGCAGATCGGCGTTGGGGAGCGACAGACGCAGCGACGCGTCGAGGCGTCGTTCGATGGCCGGATCTCCGTACACCCGCCATTCATGCCGGTAGCGCGTCGATCCGGACGTGCCGATCGCGCCTATGCGCCCGCCGGCCGAGACGCGTACGCCGAGTCGGCCCACGCCGCCGTCGGCGTCGCCCTTGGTCGTCCGGTACGCGGTGTCGGCCCCGAGCGTGAGGAACTCCAGGGGGCGATAGCTGGCCGAACCGGTGGCGGCGATGGTGACGTTGGACGGGTCGCTGTCGTAGCGGACGGCGAGGCGACCGCCGAGCGGGTCCAAGCTGCGGGTGCCACCGGTGACGCCGATGGCCCACCGTCCGTCGAGCGGCGTGGTTTGGAGCGACTGATCCAAGAACAGGTGCTGCGTGCCCAGGCTGAGCGTCTGGGTCAGCAGGGGCGTGATGCGATAGGTCGATGGATCGCCGCGGCCGTCCAGACCGATGCCGACCGACGCGCCGACGGCGTCGAACGGCAGTCGATACCGCACCGTGAGCGTTTCCTCATGTTCATCCGGGTTCGCTGCGAGGGTCGCGGTGACGTCGATGTCGGGCAGCTCGCCGCGGAGGCCCACGCGGACGCGGGCACGGGTGCTGCCTGCCAAGTCGTTGTTGACGTTGGCCTGCACGTCCACGTCGTCCGATCGCCAGCCTCCGGCAGCTCCGATGCCGCTGGCGCCGTAACGCGCGCGTGCGGTCCATCGTTCGCCTTCGAGGTCGGCAGCGACCGAAGACGGAAGCGTCACCCCACGCGTGCCCAGGCGCAGGTCGCCGATCGCGAGACGCACGGCGACGAAGTCGGAGAGGCGTCCTTCGATGCGTGGCGAGAGACTGATCGAGGCGTCGAACCGTGCTGGCCCGTCCGGGCGCGTCGAGGCGGCCCCGCTGGCCGCTACGTTCAACGACGCGCGCAAGGACGGTGGGCCCTGCGACGCGTTCGTCGCGGCGAACCGGATGGTGACGAATCGTTCGTGCACGACCTCGGGCGCGCCGCGGGGACGAAGCGTCACGGGAAAGCGATATCGCCGACCTGGACGTGTGTCCATCGGGGTCAGGAAGCGCACGTCCAGCGACTGCGATGTGCCGGCGGGCACCGCGACCGAGCGAGATGCGAACTGCACGCGGGGATCGGAACTGCTCACGTCGATGACGTCGTCGACGTTCGAGCGGCTGGTCACCTCCACGGGCACGACGACGTCACGAACCTCGTCGACCTCGATCTGGTCGGGCAGTTCGAGGGAGAGCTCGCGGTACGGCAGGACCGTCACCTCGGTGGTTGCGGAAGCCAAGGCGCGCTCATCGCGGACGAGCTGCACCTCGATGCGACCGACGGTTCCGGCTGGGACCGACGTCGGCACGCGGACGGTGACCGGGATCCTGTTACCGTTCGCGTCCAGCGCGACGGTTCTGCTCTGGCTGGTCGTGGTCCATTCGGGTCCCGGAAGATCGATGCGGACCTCGGCGTCCCCGTCCCCGCTCGCCGTGAAGATCAACGTCTCGTACGAGTCCGGCACGGCGTCTACCGGGGCCGGCGCCTCCAACGTGACCGGCGACGTCGCGTCGGATTGGGCGACCGCGAAGGATCCGAGCAGCGCGAGGAGCAGGAGGACGATCCGGGCCAGAGGGCGCACGGGGACGTCAGTCGTGGAACATGCCGGATAGCAGCGACGTGACGTCGTACGCCCCGGCCGGTTCGGTACCGGTGACTTCGAGCGCGAAGGCGACGTCGATCGGCTGCCAGCCCTCGGTTGGTTCCGTGGCCGCGTAGAGAACCTGCGCTGTTCCATCGGCGCGGATCCACGGACCCCCGTCGACGCGGAACAGGATCTGGCGTGCAGGAATCGTCGCGCCCGTCGCGGCGTCCACGAGATCGTCGATCTGGAGCTGCAGCTCCCACGCACCGGAAGCGGACGCGAGGACCTCGAACGTCACGATGCCGTCCGGGACCGAAGTCGCCAGGTATCGCTCGGGAAACGCTCGTGGGGGAAAGTCGACCTGGCTCAGGTCGAACGCAATGGCGGGATGGTCGCTTCGGATCGAGAGCACTTCGGGGATCAGCACGTCGATCGAACGCTCGGAGGGCGTCGAGGACACCTGAGCGTGACCGAGCGACAGCGACAGGGCGACGATCCAGAAGAGCCAACCGCGAGGCCGTCGGGATGGATGCATCATGGCGTGTCCTCGTTTCCTTCGGTGTCGGGCGAACGTTCGGGCGAGGGCGCACCGGCACGCGGGTCGGGAAGCGCTTCGTCGAGCGTGAAGACCGTCTCGCCTGCGACGTCGACGTCCGGGTCGCCGTAGTTGAGGACGACCAGCGCCAGATGGTCGCCGGCCGCGAGCGGACCGAGCAAGCGACGCGTCACCAGACGCTCGCTGCCGGGCAGCACGCGCACCTGCTCAATCGGAATCCGGAGCTCGTTGCCGCCGTCGAGCGGTCGGACCTCGACGAAGCCGTCGAGTTCCTGGACGCT
>JBBDSD010000062.1:0-11470 GCA_040905065.1 Trueperaceae bacterium
CGCCGCCTTCATCGATCGACTTGCTCGCCGGCCTTCGGGTCGGCGAGCGTTCTGCATCGGGCGGGCCACGCGCCCGCACCGCGCTGGCTATGATCGCCCCATGCGCCTCGCATCGGCCGTGCACGGCCACGACCTCCCGGCACCGCCGTGACGTCGTCCGTCGGCCCCGTCCCCCTCTGGCGCGTCCGCGTCCTGAACGCCGTGCTGTGGATCACCGCGGGGCTGGCGGTGGTCGCGTTCGTGCCGGGGGCGTGGGTGGCGTGGCGAGAGGGGCTCACGTGGCTGATCGTGGTCGACGTGGCGGCGTGGGTCACGGTGATGGCGTTGGCGGCGTTTCCGCAGCTCGGCTACCGGTTCCGCGCGGCGGCGTTCCTGGTGCTCTGGTTCGCGTTCGCCTGGGTGTTGCTGCTGGCCGCCGGCATGGCGGGCTCGGGCATCGCCTGGATCCTGGTACCGCCGGTGCTGGCGGGACTGTTCTTCGGCCGTGTCGGTGCGGCGATCGGTAGCGGTTGCGTGGCGGTGACCATGACGTTCGCCGGTGTGGCGGTCACCGCGGGCTGGTCGGGGGTGGGGGCGCTGGCTCTCTGGTCGCCACCGGAGTTCCTGTCGGCGGCCGGCACGGTCGTGTTCTTGGCCGCCATGCTGAGCCTGTCCGTCGCCACGCTGGTGCAGGGGGTCGAGCGGGCGCACGCCGCGGAGGCCGAGGCGCGACGGCGCTTGCAGGAACAGGTGGTCGAACGCGTCCGGCTGGAGGAGCGCTTGTTGGAGGGCCGCCAGTTGGAGGCGCTGGGCAGTTTCGCGGCCGGCATCGCACACGACTTCAATAACCTGCTGGTCCCGATCCTGGCGGTGTCGGACGCGATGCACGAGGAGGCCCTCCACGGTTCGCCGCAACGACGCCAACTCGCGACGGTGGTCCGGTCGGCCGAACGCGCGCGCGACCTGGTGGCCCGCATCCTGGCGTACGGGCGGGCAGAGGGCAGCGAACCCAGCGACGTCGAGTTGGACCGCGTCCTGGAGGAGATCGGACCGTTGATCACCAGCGGCCTGCCGGAGCCGGTCACGGTCCGCCTGGAGCCGGACGCGCCCGGGGCGTGGCTGCACGCCGACCCGGGCGATCTGCAACGGATCGTGATGAACCTGACCAGCAACGGCGTGCGCGCCATGGCCGACCGGGGTGGACTCCTGACCGTGCGCAGCAGGCGGCACGAAGAAGACACGGTGGTGATCGAGGTGCACGACCAGGGGCGCGGCATGAGCGCCTCGGTGCGGCAGCGCGCGTTCGATCCGTTCTTCACCACCGGCGAACCGGGCCAAGGTGCGGGCTTGGGCCTCGGGATCGTGCAGCGCCTGGTCGCCCGCAACGACGGCACGATCGAGATCGACAGCGAAGTAGGGGTCGGCACCCGCGTGACGGTCGTCTTCCCCGTGCGGAGCGTCGGTTCCGACCGCAGCGCGGCCCGGCACGACGCCTCGGCGGCGTAGCGCACCCATCGATGGGCCCCGTCGATCGGTCCGCGCAGTCATCGTCCGTCGCTCGCTAGCGCAGTGAACGGAACGTGCGCCTCGAACGGCCCTTGCGCGTACGGGCCCACCTCGTAGGCGGCGTAGCGGAAGGTCAGGCCGGTCGGGTCGACCGTGAACGGATCCAGCAGCCACGCCGTGCCCGCGTGCACCTCGCCCGCCACCACCCAGGCGGCGTCCTGGCGCTCCAGCTCGACGATGACCGCGCGGCGCAGTCGGTCCGGGTCGCAGGGGCGCCGGAGCGCAGCCAGCACGTCGCAGGGGCGCGCGGCCCGTCCCCAGCGCGCGTCGTCGGACACGTCGTCGCGGACCCAGGTCCGCACCTTGAACCAGGCGTTCGGATGCGCACCACCGGCGTACGCCTGGATGCGCGTCAGGACGCTGATCACGGTCGGCGACAGCGAACGTACGTCCGCGGTGCGCTCCAGCCTCCACGATCCGGTCGCCGCGTCCGGTCGTGCGCGGCGTTCGTGCAGGCCGTCCGTCCACGCTTCGGGTGCGCGGGCCAGGTCGGGCGCGCTAAGGTCCAGGCTCGCGTACGGTGGGGCGTAGAAGAACGGCACGACGAACCGCACCTCGAAACTGTCGTCGTCGAGTCGCGTGACGCCCGTGAGGCGCGTGGCCACGGCCGGGAGGTCGACGCTGCGCGCGGGATCGCTCGGCTACGCGGTCACGGTCGCGGACCCGTGCGGATCGGGCGTGGGCGGTCGCGATCGGTGGGTCGCCTCCAGCACGATCGTCAGGGGCACCGGTGGGGCCGTGTCGCTGGCGACGGCATCGATCACGATGCGGTCGGGCGACGTGGCCGGAGCGTTCTCTCCCCGCGGGGACGGTTCGAAGCGGGCCTGCCCCACGAACGTCGGATCGAGGGCTTCGGTCTCGTCGTGCGCGGTGGGAGCGGAGCTCCTCAGCGTCCCGCTCACGTCACCGCTCGCGAGGTCGACGCCGAGCCGCAGCCAGAGGGTGCGACCTTCAGCGTCCGGACCTGCGTACCCGACGTGGACCGGCTCGTCGGCGGCCCAGGCGAGCGGCACCGTGCCTGCGATCATCGTCGCTGCCGCGATCCACGCCAAGGCGGTCAGGAACGGCCGGGACCGGCCACCGTCCCGACGGGCGTCCACGTCGGTCGCGGAGGATGCGCGTGCGCGTCGCATGCCACGTGCTACCCCGGCGCCGCCGGCGCGGTCCACGCACGCGTACCCGCGGCGGTTCGGTCGCGTCAGCGACGCTCCGCGGTTGCGTCGTCCGCGAACCAGGGGCCCACGCCGGCCGAGCATCAGGCGATCGGCGCGTCGCCTTCGAGCCGACCGTGACGACGCAACGCGTCCAGGAGCGCCCGATGCGGCAGCGCCGGCACGTGGGCGCCGTACCGGCCCGTCATCGGTCCCGCCGCGATCAGGGAGGACACGATCGCCTCTTCGGTCGCCTCGACCGCCGCCTGGAACAGCGGATCGATCGACTCGGTCGGTAGCGACCGGAAGGTGCGGAGTCCCTCCTCCAGGTAGCGGGACCGGTTGGCGGTCGACCAAGCCAGGAACAGATCGCCCGAGGTGGTCGATCCGATGCTGCCCACCCGGCCGAGGGCCAGGGTGGCGCGCTTGGCGAGCGGGACCAACTGCGACGGCAACAGCGGCGCGTCGGTGGCGAGGAGCACCACGATCGATCCGTCGCCGCGCGGCGGCTCCGGCTCGTACGCGGCGGGCTCCGCCAGCTCGCGCCCGACCGGGACGCCGGCGACGCGCAGCTGGTGGCGCCGCCCGAAGTTCGCCTGCACCAGCGCGCCCAGCGTGAACCGGCCCAGCGGATGCCGCACCAAGCGCGACGCGGTGCCGGTTCCGGCTTTGAAGCCGAACGCCACCATGCCGGTGCCTCCCCCTACGCTGCCCTCCGGAACGGGACCGGTGCGGGCCGCGTCCAGCGCCGCCCAGGCATCCTCCGCCCGCAGGTGCTGGCCGTACGCGTCGTTCAGGACGCCGTCCCACGTTTCGCTCACCACCGGCTTCGTGCGGCCGCGCAGGACCCGCGGATCGCGGACGCGGCGCGCCGACCAGGCCACCAGCGCGTCGCGCACCACGCCGACCGACAGGGTGTTCGTGAGCGCCAGCGGCCCGTACAGCACGCCGTACTCGTCCAGCAGCGCGCCACCGGTCATCTCGCCCATGCCGTTCAGCACGAAGCGCCCGGCCGCGACGCCCTCGGGCGCGTCGGGACCGAGCGGATGCACGGCGGTGACGCCGGTCCGGATCACCGGACCGCCGGCCGGGTCGTCGTGGCGACCCTCGACCCGCGTTCGGGTCCCGACGTGGGTGCCGGGCACGTCGGTGATGGCGTTGTGGGGACCGGGCATGCCGTCGAACGGGACGCCCAGGTCGCGGGGGCGCACGCCCGCGCGACCGCCATCGTCGCTCAAGGCGCGGATTCGATCAGCGCTTCGAACCGATCGACGTGCCGGCGCAGCACGTCGAACGCCTGCTGCACCGGTTCCGGCGAGGCGAGGTCCACGCCCGCCCGGCGCATCGCCTCGATCGGCGGGGTGCGACCGCCCTCGCGCAGGAACGCCCGGTACGCCTCCGCCTCGTCCGCTCCCCCGTCCTGCAGGCGTCGCGCGAAGGCGTGCGCACCGCCGATGCCGGTGGCGTACATGAACACGTAGAAGCGGGAGTAGAGGTGCGTGTGGAACTGCGCCCAGGTGCTGCCGACCCGCTCCCGGTCGACGTGCACGGCGGGCCCGTACGCTTCGGCGAACAGGTCGGCCGTCAGTTCGTTCAGGGCGTCGGCGGACAGGTCGCGATCTTCGGCGGCGCGGCGGTGCAGCTCGAGCTCGAACCGCATCAGGGTCGGCATGATCAGGAAGTAGCGCCCGAAGTTGACCATCGTCTCGTCGATCAACGCCAGTTCGAAGGCACGGTCGCCGGCCCGCTCGGCGAACAGGCGCTCGCGCATCATCGCCTGCTGCAGGTTGCTGGCGACCTCGGCCGCGAACAGGGTGTAGCGGGCGTACGGGTACGGTTGCGCTTCGCGCGAGAGGTGCGAGTGCATCGAGTGCCCCAGCTCGTGCGCCAGGGTGCTGGCCGAGCCCAGATCCTCGGTCCAGCTCATCATGATGTACGGCTTGCTGTCGGCGTGCCCGCTGCTGAACGCGCCCATCCGCTTGCCGGCGTTCGGGGCGCGGTCCACCCACCGGTCCTCGGTCGCGCCGTGCCGCATGATCCGGACGTAGTCGTCGCCCAGCGGCCGCATGGCGTCGCAGACCCAGTCCACCGCCTGCGCGTACGTCACCGGGGGCGGGGCGTCGCAGACGGGGGCGGCGACGTCCCAGCCCTCCAGGCGCTCGAGCCCCAGGTGCCGGCGCTTGAGCTCGTAGAAGCGGTGCCACACGTCCAGATTCGCTTCGAAGGTGCGCAGCAGCTGATCCACCACCGTGCGGGACACCTCGAGCGGACCGAGCGTCATGGCCAATGCGTCGTCGTACCCGCGCACCCGCGCCAGCAGGTTCGTCTGGCGGGCGCCGGTGACGAGGAGCGACGCCATGGTGCGCTTGCGGGCCAGGTGCGCGTCGGCGTAGTTCGTCCAGGCGCTCTGGCGCAACTCGCGGTCGGGATGCTCGCGCAGGGTGTCGATCACCGACTGCGTCACGGCGTGCTCGCGGCCCTCGGCGTCGCGTGCAGGGGCGACCTCCAGTTCGGCGTTGGCGAGCAGCGAGTGCGTGACCGGCGCGCCCGAGAACGGTCCGCCCAGCGCGCCCAGCAGCTCCTCGACCTCGGCGCTGCGGAGGTGGGGCGCGTCGCGCTCGATCCGGTCCAGCCAGCGGTCTCGGTCGTGCAGGCGGGGGTGGTCGCGGATCCAGGCGCGCAAGGTCGGGATGCCGATCGCGACCAGTTCCGGCAGGGCAAAGGCGGTCGCTTCGGCCAGCTTGGCGCCCAGCGAGCGGATTCGGTCGGCGCGTTCGACCGCTCCTGCGTCGTTCGCGTCGACGTTGGAGGAGAGGGCGGTCCAGACGTGCAGCAGCCCTAGTTGCGCGGTCAGGTCCTCGTGCAGCTCCAGCCAGTCGGCCAGGCGGTCGGGGCCGTCCGCGAGCGTGCCGGCGTAGGCGCGCGCGTCGGGGATGCGCGCGGCGAGGGCGTGGAACGCGTCGTCCCACGCTTGCACGGTGGGGAACAGGGAGGCGGCGTCCCAGCGCTGGTTCTCGGGAACGTCGGAACGGGCGATCGGAGCGGACTGCGGCACGGGGCCTCCTCGAGGTCGGTGGTGGACGGTGGGCGCGAGGTGGTTCGGTGCCCGTATCCTTGGCGGTTTCCGCTAGGGTACCGAACGTACGTGACACGAGGCGGTCGGATGGCGTAGGATCGTGTCGTTCCGAAGATGGTTTCGGAATGAGCGCCGGGCCGCCGCCCGGACCACGTTGGATGCCGCGCTCATCGACGCGTGGCAGGTAGGGAACAGGTAGAACATGGCAACAGGCAAAGTGAAGTGGTTCAGCCCCGAAAAAGGATTCGGTTTCATCGAGCAGGAGGACGGCTCCGCGGACGTCTTCGTGCACTTCTCTGCCATTCAGGGAGACGGATACCGGAACCTGTACGAAGGGGACGAAGTCGAGTTCGACGTCGAGCAGGGCCAGAAGGGCCTGCAGGCCAGCAACGTGAGCGTCACGCGCCAAGCGCCCGGCGGGCACGACTGACGCGCGACGTACCTCGTGACCTCAGCGGCGCCCGGCTTCGGTCGGGCGCTCGTTTTGTGGTACGGCGTCGGCGATCGGTGCGAGCGCACGGTCAGGCGATAGGCTGACGGTGGAGGCCGAGCATGGCGACCGTAGCGAACCCGCTCTTCTACCAGACGCGCGACGCGCTCCCCACGGTCCAGCACGCCGAAGGGGTCTGGCTGACCGACGAGGACGGCGAACGCTGGCTGGACGGCTGCAGCGGAGCGATCACGGTGAACGTCGGACACGGGCACCCGAAGGTGCTGGCAGCGCTGGAGGACCAGGCGCGCCGGGTGACGTTCGCCTACCGGACGCAGTTCGAGAACCGGCCCGCCATCGACCTGGCGAACGCGCTGGTGGCGCAATTGAGCGCCGGCCTGGACCGGATCTTCTTCGTGTCCGGCGGGTCGGAAGCGATCGAGACCAGCTACAAGCTGGCGCGCAGCTACCACGCGGCGCGCGGCGACACCGACCGGTACCGGATCGTGAGCCGCTTCCCCAGCTACCACGGGTCCACCCTGGGCGCGTTGGCGACCACCGGCTACCGACCGCTCACCGAAGGGTACGCCCCGATGATGGTCGAGCCGAACCACGTCAGCGCCCCGTTCTGCTACCGCTGTCCGTTCGGCCTGACCTACCCGTCGTGCGGCCTGGCCTGCGCCGAGGACTTCGAGCGGGCGGTGCAAGCGCTGGACCCCAGCACCGTGGCGGCGTTCGTGATCGAGCCGATCGGGGGCGCCTCGACCGGTGCGATCGTGCCGCCGCCGGGCTACTTCGAGGTGGTCCACCGCGTGGCGTGCGAGCACGGCATTCTGGTGATCTACGACGAGGTGATGACCGGGGCCGGGCGTACCGGCGCCTTCTGCGCCTACCAGCACTGGGAGGGCGAGGCGGTGCCGGACGTGCTGGCGCTGTCGAAGGGTCTGGGTTCCGGCTACGCGCCGCTGGGTGCGGTGGCGTGCCGGGACAGGGTCGCCGAAACGGTGCTGGACGCCGGAAGCTTTCCGCACGGCTTCACCTATGCCGGCAATCCGTTGGCGTGCGCCGTCGGCCTGGCGGTCCTGAACGTGCTGGAGGAGGAGAATCTGATCGAGCGGGCGGCTCGCGTCGGCAGCGAGCTGGGCTGGCGTCTGCAGGAGCTGGCGACCCGCCACCCCACGATCGGCGACGTGCGCGGCATGGGGATGCTGTGGGGATTGGAGTTCGTGCACGACCGCGCTACCCGCGCACCGTTCGACCTGGACCGGAACGTAGCGCAGCGCGTCACCCTGGCCGCCGCCCGCGAGCGCCTGCTGGTCTACCCCCGTCGGGGCGGCGGCGGCCTGTCCGGCGATCACGTGTTGATCGCGCCACCCCTCACGATCGAGGAGTCCGAAATCGACCAGCTGATCCAGCGCCTGGACCGGGCGTTGGCCGCGGTGGAGGGCGACCTGACGGGGGCCGCGGCGTGAGTCCCGGCGCGGACGTTCCCGCCCACGGAGCCTCGCCCACCGAGGTGGCTGCACTCGCCGGCCCGGAGGTCGTCGGGCCCGAGCGCGCCGCGGCCCGCGCCGCCGACCTGGCCGCCACCGTGCCGGGCGGTGCCTCGGTGATGGCGTCCGGCTTCGGCGAGCCGGGCACGCCGTTTTTGCTGCTGCACGCGCTGGCGGAGCACGGGGGGCGGGACCTGACGCTGATCAAGAACGACGCGAACGAGGCGGGCGTCGGCGTCGGGCGGGTGCTGGACGCCGGCAAGGTTCGGCGCCTGGTCGCGTCGCACGTGGGCCTGAACCGGGACGCGGTGCGCGCCTGGAACGACGGCACGCTGGAGATCGAGATCCACCCGCAGGGGATCCTGGCCGAGCGGATCCGCTGCGCCGCCGCCGGCCTGCCGGCGTTCCTGAGCGACCTGGACGCCGATCTGCTGCCGGAGACGCCCGAACCGCGCGAGTCGGTCGCGTGGCGGGGCCGGAGCTGCACCGTCGAGCCGGCGCTGCACGCCGACGTGGCGCTGATCCGTGCTCACCGCGCCGACCGGTTCGGGAACCTGACCTACCGGGCCTCGGGCCGGAACTTCGCGCCCGTCATGGCGCTGGCCGCCACGCGCGTCTGGGTCGAGGTCGACGAGCTGAGCCGCGAACCGATCCCGCCCGACCAGGTCCACACGCCCGGCGCAGCGATCGACGCCGTCCTGGTCGTGCCGCCCGACTTCGATCCCGGAAGCAAGGCGGCGCGCATCCGCCGCGGGGAGCGACCGTGACGAAGGGCGCCGGACCGGAACCGGGCCGCGGGTCTCAGGGCGAGGGCGCGAGCCACGCCTCTCAGGCGCGCGAGCGGATCGCGCGCCGCGTGGCGCGCGAGTTCCGGTCGGGCGAGCTGGTGAACCTGGGCATCGGCCTGCCCACGCAGGTGGCAATGTTCCTGCCGCCGGACGGGTCGGTCCGTGTGCACGCCGAGAACGGCATCGTCGGCATGGGGCCCGCCGCCGCGCCGGGCGAGGAGGACCCCGACCTGATCGACGCCGGCGGACGCTACGTGACGGTGCTGCCCGGTGCAGCGTTCCTGGACAGCGTGACCTCGTTCGCGCTGGCCCGCTCGGGCAAGGTGCACGCCTGCGTGCTGGGCGCCTTCCAGGTGGGCGCGAACGGCGACCTGGCGAACTGGCGCGTGCCAGGCCGCGCCGCGCCCGGCGTGGGAGGCGCCATGGAGCTGGCGCAGAAGGTGCCGCGCGTGATCGTGGCCAGCCTCCATCGCGACCGGGACGGCGACCCCAAGCTGCTGGACCGCTGCACCCTGCCGCTGACGGCACGCGGCACGGTGACCCGGATCGTGACCGAGCTGGCGGTGCTGGAACCGGCCGACGGCGCGTTCCGGTTGCTGGAGGTGGCGCCCGACGCGACGGTGGACGAGGTCCGCGCCGTCACGGGGGCACCGCTGATCGAGGACGAGGCGGGGCCGTGGAACGCGTACGCTGTCGCCGACGCCGCGGCGCCCGCGCCCCCGGCCACGAAGGGAGCCGACGCGTGAATCGATCCACCTCTCGATCCACCTCCCGATCCACCACTCGAGCGACCTCTGTGGACGACGTGCCGCTGGACGACGCCGTCCTGCGCGACCTGGACGCCGCCGTCGACGATCTGCGGGACGACCGGGACGCGTTCCTGGCGGAGCTGGTGCGGTACCCCAGCACGCTGGGCGACGAGGGGCCCGTCCAGGCCCGCATGGCGGACGCCTTCGCCGAGGCCGGCTTCGAGGTGGACGCCTTCTCCGTCGATTGGGACGCGCTGCGCGACCTGCCCGGCTTCTCGCCGGTGGCTTGGCACGACCGCGATCGCCCGATCGTGGTCGGCGTGCACCGCGCGGCCGATCCGTCCGGCCGCTCGCTGATCCTGAACGGGCACGTCGACGTGGTGCCGGCGGGCCCGGAGGCGCTCTGGTCCCGCCCGCCGTTCGAGCCCAAGGTGGTGGACGGCTGGATGCACGGCCGCGGCGCGGGCGACATGAAGGCCGGCGTCGCCGCCTACCTGTACGCCGTGCGTGCCCTGGCGCGGGCCGGATTCGAGCCGGCCTCCGACCTGATCGTGCAGAGCGTGATCGAGGAGGAGTGCAGCGGCAACGGTGCCCTGGCCACCGCCTGGCGCGGCTACCGGGCGGACGCGGCGGTCATCCCCGAACCGTTCGATCACACGCTGCTGGTGCAGCAGCTCGGCGTCGCCTGGCTCACCGTCACGGTGCACGGTCGTCCCACCCACGTGCTGGAAGCGGGAGCGGGCGCCGACGCCATCCGCGTCGCCTGGAGCCTGATCGAGGAGTTGCGCGCCTTCGAAGCGGAACAGAACCGAGCGGACGCGCTTCCCCCCGGCTACGCCGAGCAGACGCATCCGGTGAACCTGAACGTCGGCCGGATCGCTGGCGGCGAGTGGACCAGCTCGGTGCCGGCGGCGTGCACCTTCCAGGTCCGCATCGGCATCGTGCCGGGCGATTGTGTGGCGGCGCTGCAGCGCCGGGTCGAGGACCGGATCGCGGCGTTCTGCGCCGATCACCCGGTCCTGCGCGAGCTGCCGCCGCGGCTGGCGTGGGTCGGCTTCCACGCGGAACCGTACGGCATCGCTCCGGACGCGCCCGTGATGCGCGCGCTGGGCGATGCGCACCGCGCCGTGATCGGCGACGCGCCCGCCCAGCTGCACAGCACCGCCACCACCGACGCGCGCATCCTGGCGGGGGCGGGCGGCACGCCCACCACCTGCTACGGCCCGCGCGCTCGCGCGATCCACGGGGTGGACGAAGCGGTGGACCTGGCCAGCGTGCACCGCACCACGAAGGTGCTGGCGCGCACGGTCGCCTCCTGGTGCGGCCTGCGGCGGAGGACGGCGTGAGCGGCAGGGCGTCCGCCCGCCCGCGCGCTCGCGACGCGGTCATCGTGTCGGCGGTCCGCACGCCGACCGGCAAGGGGCGCGCGCCACGGCCGGACCGGCCGGGCGGCGCGCTGTCCGTTTGGCACCCGGTCGATCTGCTGGCGTTCGCGATGCGGGGGGCCCTGGCCCGGATCGACCTAGATCCGGGCGGCGTTGCGCCGGACGGCGGAACCGACCGGCTCGAGGGCGTGCTGGACGATGCGTTGATCGGGTGCGTCACGCAGGCGGGCGAACAGTCGTTCAACGTGGCGCGCAACGCGGTGCTGGCCGCCGGCCTGCCGGAGTCGCTGCCGGCCGCCACCATCGACCGGCAGTGCGGATCGTCGCAGCAGGCGATGGCCTTCGCCGCGCAGGCGATCCGGGCGGGGGATCAGGACGCGGTCCTGGTGGCGGGGATCGAATCGATGTCGCGCGCACCGATGGGCTCCGCCGCCGGAGGGCGCGATCCGTTCGGGTCCGGCGTGGCGGAGCGCTATCCGGGCGGCCTGGTGCCGCAAGGGATCGCGGCCGAGCGGATCGCCGCCCGCTGGGACCTATCGCGCGATGAGCTGGACGCATGGGCGGTCCGCTCGCACCGGCGTGCGGGCGACGCGGCGCGATCGGGCGCGCTGGCAGGGGAGCTGGTGCCTGTGCCGGTGGCGGGCGAGGCCGGCACGACGGTCCTGGACCACGACGAGGGGGTGCGTCCGGACGCCGTCCTTGCCGGCCTGTCCGGCCTGAAGCCCGCCTTCTACGATCCGGCCTGGGAGGTGCGCTTTCCGGAGGTGCGGTGGGTGGTGCATGCCGGAAACGCGTCGCAGTTGGCGGACGGTGCGGCGGCGGCGGTGGTCGTGTCGGCGGGGGGGGGGGGGGG
>JBBDSD010000063.1:0-1885 GCA_040905065.1 Trueperaceae bacterium
CGACGCCGCCCGTCTCGAGCACCGCCAGAGGGTTCACGAAACCGTCGCCGTACGGCGTGGGCGGAACCAGCGACGGGGCGGCGGCCGGTGGGACCACCAGATCGACGCGGCCTTCCAGGCCTTCGGCGATCCGGTCGGCGACGACGGACCCCAGCAGGGTGCCTTCGCTGTCGAACGGGTGGACGAGCACGGTTTGGGCGCTCGCGCCTCCGACTCCAAGCAGGAGGGCGACGACGAGGGTTCGTAGCAGGCGCATGGGACAACCTCCGGGGCCGACGCTAGCACGGCGTCGTGGGGCGGTTCGGGGTGGTGCGGTACGTGCCTCGGACGAGGCACGGGTCAGGTCAGGAGCTCCTCGAACTCGTCCAGCATCCGCTCGGCGGCGTCCACGCTGCGGCAGATGATCAGGATGGTGTTCTGGCCCGCCAGGGTGCCGACCACCTCCTCGCGGTCCAGCTTGTCGATCACGTAGGCGATGCCGGCGGCGTGCCCCTCGTCGGTGTCGACCACCAGCAAATTGTCGCCGCGATCGAGGTCGCGCACGAACAGCCGGAACCGCTGCGCCAGCTCGCCCAGCACGTCCTCCTGTGCCGCGAGCGGCGTGGAGCGGTAGCGGTGCTGGCCGTTGCCGGCGGGGAGCCGGACCAGGCGGAGTTCGTTCACGTCGCGGCTGATGGTGGCCTGCGTGACCTTGACGCCGCGCTGTGCCAGGTGCTCGGCGATCTCCGCCTGGGTGGAGATGAACTCGTTCTCGACCAGTTCCTCGATCAATCGTTGTCGGTACTCTTTACTCGGCATATTCATGCATCATACGGAGCACTCGCGTGCGACCGCGAGCCACGGGCGACATCGGCCCCACCGGGCTTCACCGTTCGGGCAGCAGCCCCACGGCGCGATCCAGCAGCCGTTCGGCCGCCTCGCGCTTGCGCAGGCGCGGAAGCGCCTGCGCCGCACCGTCCGGAGCGACCAACGTCAGCCGCGTCGCATCGCCCCCGAAGGCGCTGTCGCCCCGCGTCGGGTAGTTCAGCGCGACGAACGCCAGCCCTTTGCGGGTCGCCTTCTCCGCCGCACGCTCCACGCCCTTATCGGTCTCCATCGCGAACCCGACGGTCACCTGCTCGCGCCGCGTACGCGCCAGCTCGGTCAGCAGATCGGGCGTGCGCACCATACGGAGCTGCTGCGACGTGCCCGACTTCGGTTCCTTCTCCCGCTTGCGCTCCTCGGGACGCCAGTCGGCCACCGCAGCGGTCATGACCAGCAGGTCGCACGCCTCGAAGCGGGGCGTCAGCCCCTCCAGCATCTCCTCCGCCGTCTCGATGCGCACGGCCGCCACGCCGTGCGGCACCGGCGCCGAGGTCGGCCCGTGCACCAGGTCCACCTCCGCGCCCCGGTCGCGCGCCGCCTCCGCCACCGCGAAGCCCATGCGCCCGGAGCTGGGGTTGCTCAAAAAGCGGACCGGATCCAGCCATTCGCGCGTCGGTCCGGCGCTGACCAGCACGCGCCGGCCTAGCAGGTCGCGCGGACGGGGCGTGCGCAGGATCGCATCGACCAACGCCCCCTCGTCCGGCAGGCGGCCGGCGCCCGCGCCCTCCCCCGGCGTGCCCAACGGCCCGACGGCGGGCACGATCACCTCGTGACCGTCCTCGCGCAAGCGCGCCACGTTGCGCCGCACGGCGGGCGCGTCCCACATCGCAGCGTTCATCGCCGGCGCGTACGCCGTTCGCGGAACGGCCAGCGCCAACGCCGCCACCGGATCGTCCGCCCGCCCGCTCGCGGCGGCGGCCAACGCGTCGGCGCTGGCCGGCGCGACCAGCAACGCATCGGCCCAACGCGCCCAGCTCAGGTGACGGGCTTCGCCGTCCGCTCGGAACCAGACGGAGCGATC
>JBBDSD010000064.1:0-1880 GCA_040905065.1 Trueperaceae bacterium
CCAGATCTGAGTCACCCACCCCGCCCCCGGTACGAACTACTTCTGAGTTGACACGCTGCCTCGCGAGCGCGCCCGTCCGCTACGGACCCCAACCTCCCGCCTCCGACCGCTATGGTGACGGCACCATGACCGTCACGCCGATCCGTTGCCCCGCCTGCGCCTGGTTCCACGCCTGCGAGTGCCGTGGCGCGACGCTGCGTCCCCAGGCCGGCGACGGCTGCGTGATCTGTTCGTACGGCAGCGGCGTCTGTCCGCCCAAGCGCCGAGCGCAGGCGTAGGTTCGGTCGTGGCCGCACCCGTCGCGTAGGTCGCGCCGGCCGACGCGAGGATCCGCGTCGCCGCGCCCTATGATGAAACGGTGCATCACGACCGCGTCCGCGCGCACTACGACCTCGCCAGCCCGCACTACCGGGCGCTGTGGGGCGTGCACATCCACCACGGCTACTGGGAGACGGGCCACGAATCGAAGGAGCTCGCCCAGGAGAACCTGATCGAGCTGCTGGCCCGCACGGCCGACGTGCGGCCGGACATGCGCCTGCTGGACGTCGGGTGCGGCATCGGCGGCAGCTGCCTCCACCTGGCGCAGCGTTGGGGCGTGCACGCTACCGGCATCACCCTCTCACCGGTGCAGGCGCAGATGGCGCGCGAGCTGGCCACCGAACGCCAATTGCCGATCGACGTGCGCGTGATGGACGCCCAAGCGATGACGTTCGCCGCCGAAGGGGCCGCGCCGTTCGATCGGATCTGGTCGATCGAGGCGCTGTCGCACCTGAGCGACCAGCGCGGCTTCTTTCGCGAGGCGGCGGAGCTGCTGGCGCCGGACGGCCAGGTGGCGATCATGGACTGGTTCGAGGCGGAGGGGTTGAGCGATGAGCGTCGTGCCCGCTTCGTGGATCCGATCCGGACCGGCATGCTGACGCCGCACATGACCACCATGGACCGCTACGCCGCGCACCTGGAGGAGGCCGGCCTGCGCGTCACGGTGCACGAGGACCTGAGCGAGCGGGTGCGCCGCACCTGGGACCTGACGATCGCGATGCTGGCCGATCGCAGCTTGTGGGCGCTGGCGGCGGCGCACGGCCCCGAGTTCGTGGCGTTCCTGCGCGCGTTCCGGGCGATGCGGCGCGGCTACGCGTCGGGTGCGCTGCGGTACGGGATGCTGGTCGCGGAGAGGGCGTCCGTGACGAGGTACGACGAGCCGACCGAGCCCGTCGGCGCCGACGACTGGGAAGCGATGTCGTGAACCCGCCCGGTGCACGCGTGGCCCTCTCCGCCATCAGCGCGGATCCGCGTGCTCCAGGATCGCGGTCCAGTCCGCACCCCCATCGGTGCTGTGCAGGATCGATCCGTCGGTCGTCGCCGCGAAGACGCGGTCCGGATCGTGCGGATCGGTCGTGAGCGCGATCACCGCGACGCCCGGGGCGAGGGGCAACGGGACCGGGCTCCACGCGTCTGCGTCGCCTTGCCGCATCAAGCCACCGTCGCTCGAGGCGACGTACGCCCACACGGTGTCGTCGCTTCCGAGGTGGACGGCGGTGACCGGCGTACCGGCGAAGGCGGCGGGACTCCACACGCCGTTGGCGTCGACACGGAACAGTCCGGAGGTCGAGGCAGCGAGCACCTCGTCGGTCGCGCCCGGCGAGGCGCCGAGCGCGAACACCAGGTCCACGGGCGCCGCGCCGACGCCGCCGTCTTGCCAGCTCGCGCCACGGTCGGCCGACCGGGTCAGTGCGGCGCGCATCGCGTCCCAGCCCCAGATCGCGCCGTCGGGCGTCGTCGTCATGGCGTGAAAGTCGGAGCGACCGGCCAGGGCGCGCGCCTCCCATGTGCGGCCCCCGTCCTCGCTCACGACGAGTCCGAGCGGATTGACGTGATCGGTC
>JBBDSD010000065.1:0-1878 GCA_040905065.1 Trueperaceae bacterium
CGCCCCGGGCTCCACGCCCGGGGCGCCGTCGCCGTTTCCGGGCCATTGACGCGTACGGTGTGCGTCGTGCCCTGTAGTGCGCCGTGCCGCGGCCGACTGGACGGGCACGCCCCGGCGTAGCGGATTCGAGCCGACACCCGCCTTTCGGGGCGCGGTCGTTGATTCGTAAGGAGCGCGCGTGGAGGCCCAGCCGCCGCCGGTGGGTACGGGGGCCTCTGACGCGCGTGATCGCGCCACACGCGACCAGTTCGCGGACTCCTCTGCCGCGGAGGCACTTGGGCAGCGGCGTCAGCAGGTCGCCAGCCTGTGGGCGGCGACCGAACTGGCCCAGGACCTCGACATGGACCGGCTCGCGCAGCGGGTCGTCGAAGGGGTCACCGAGGTCACCGACTTCACCGTCGCCACCCTCACCGTCCGCGACGGCGACACCTGTCGTCGCGTCGCCGCCGCGGGCGTCGGCGCGCCGCGGATCGGGCTGGAGACGCCGTACGCCAACTGGGCGGCCCTGCTGCACGACGACTACCGCGCCCGGTCGTCGTGCTTCGTGATCCCGCCGGAGGCATCGCAGACCGACTGGGTGCAGACCGTGCCGGTGCGCCGCCGCCCCGGCACGCAGACCGAGCGCGAGCCGTGGACCGAGCAGCACGGCCTCGTGGTGGAACTGCTGGACGAGGAGGGCGAGCGGATCGGCTTCGTGTCGGTCGACGCACCGCGGTCCGGCCTGTTGCCCGACGACACCGAACTCGAACACCTCGAGCTGTTCGCCCGCCAGGCCCAGAGCGGCCTGCGAAACGCCCGCCTGCACGGCCAGGTGCTGCGGCAGCGCGACGCCGCGGAGGCGCTGAACGCCGTCGTTCGGGCCGTGTCGGGCAGTCTCGAACTGCGCGAGGTGCTGCGCCTCTGCTGCGACGCCGTGGTCGACCGGTCGGTCGGCGACCGCGCCAGCATCTACCTGCACGACGCCGAGGCCGGCCACTTCCGCACCGTGATGAGCCGCGGCGACATGCCGCAGGACCCGGCGATGTGGGCCGCCTTCAAGGCCCGTCCGCCGGCGACGCCCGACGACACCCCGGCCATCGCCGAGGTCATGCGCACGGGCGAACCCCTCCTGATCGGCGAGGTGACGCCCGAGCACATCCGTGCCGAGGACCTCGCGCTGTTCGGCTCCAGGAGCCTCGCGGTGTACCCGATGCGCTCGGGCGAGCTCCTGACCGGGATGCTCATGGTCGACACGATCCACCAGCACCTCGACTTTCCGCGCCACGAGGTCGAACTGGTGACCCAGATCGCGTCACAGGCGGCTGTCGCGATCCACCAGGCCCAGCTCCACGAGGCGGCACGGGCGCAGGGGGCGCGCGCCGACGAGTTGTACGAGCTCACCAAGCAGATGACCCGCACCTTCGACTTCGACGTCGTGTTCGAACGCATCGTCGCGGCGGTGACCCAGCGGACCAGCGCCTACGCGGTCGGCCTGATGGAGGTCGTCGACGACGAACTGGTGCTCCTGCGGGCCAACCTGACCCCGGACGACGACGCGCCCCTGCCCTTCGAGCGGTTGCGGATCGCCGAGGTCCCAGCGCCGACATGGCGTGCCCTGTCCGACGAGGGCGTGGTCAGCATTAACGACATCCGGCGCACGGGCGTGGGTGTCCACGCGCTGCCGGAGGCGCGGTCGGTGCTGGTGGCCGCCCACCGCGACGAGTCCGAACTGAGCCTCGTCCTGCACGTCACCTCCACACGGGTGGCCGGGTTCTCCCACGACGACGCCGCCTTCGTGAAGGGTCTGGTCGAGGTGGCCGCCCTGGCCCTGCGCAACGCACGGTTGTACGAGGAGATGCGGCGCACCTCCGAACGCGACGGTCTCACCGGCCTGAAGAA
>JBBDSD010000066.1:0-1071 GCA_040905065.1 Trueperaceae bacterium
AGACGGAGCGATCGAGTACCTCGTACCCCGACACAGCCGCCAACGCCAACGGCGTCACGAACCGCAGAGCATCGTCGGTGACGGCCACGCGCACCTCGGCCCCAGCCTCCTGCAGGCGACGCACCAACGACGGCGCCTTGATGGCGGCCAAGCCGCCGGTCACGCCCAGCACCAGCCGACGCGGACCGTCGTCGCCGGCGCCGTTCCGGTCCGGCGCGGCCGCCTCCGACGCCGTTACCGCCGCGCCGGTCCTCGGCCGGTCGTGCTCAGACGTCGGGCGCCTCGCCGCGACGCGCCTTGGAACGCGCGGCGGCCAGCTGCTCGTCGGTCGGCAGGTCCAGACCCCACACCAACGGCTTGCCGGTCCGTAGCTCGACCATCGCCACCGACACGGTGTTCGAGGCGGCGTCCGGCATCTCTTCGGGCGTCAGCAGGGTGGGCGCGCCGGTCTTGAGCTGCGCGGCGCGACCGCCGATGATCATCGACAGGCGGTAGCGCGAATCGGTCTTATCCAGCAGAACGTCGTATCCAGGTTGAGCCATGGGGTCCTCCTCGGGGGGCGGGGCGACGCGGAGGCGCCGCGGGCGCTCGGTCCGCCGATGCTACCGCACGCGCGCGAAACCCGCGTCGCGCACGGGGCGCTAGCGGACGTCGGCGAGCGATCCGTCGTCGTCGCGCAGGAACGCCTGCACGTCGGCGTCGGTCAACCGCGACGCGCGCAGGCGCTCGGCACGGATCACCGCCAGGAAGTCGCGCACCGCGTCGTCCAGCCGGTCGTTGACGATCACGTAGTCGAACTCGTCCACCGCGAGGATCTCTTCGCGAGCCCGAGCCAGCCGCTTCTGGATCTTCGCCTCCGTGTCGGTGCCTCGACCGCGCAGCCTTCGCTCCAGCTCCGCCAGGGACGGCGGCGCAACGAACACCAGCACCGCCTCCGGGAGGGCGCGCGCGACCTGACGCGCGCCGGCCAGATCGATCTCGAGCAGCACGTCAGACCCCCCAGCCAGGGCGGCGTCGACCGACGCGCGCGGCGTGCCGTAGTAGTCGCCGACGTACTCCGCCCACTCGAGG
>JBBDSD010000066.1:1081-11366 GCA_040905065.1 Trueperaceae bacterium
CGATCATGGCGCGGAACCGCGCCCCGTCCAGGAAGTGGTACTGCACGCCGTCGATCTCGCCCGGCCGCCTCTTGCGGGTGGTGGCCGACACCGAGAACCTGACCTCGCCCATCTGCGGTAGGGCCGCTTCGCGAATGGTGCCCTTGCCGACGCCCGACGCGCCGGCCATCACCAGCGCCAGTCCGCGCCGGGCGTCGCGGCCGGGCAGGCGCGACCCCGCACGGGGTGCTGCGTCGGGTCGGGACGCGCCGGGTCGGGGCGCGCCGGGTCGGGACGCGTCTCCTTGCGTCGAAGGGGCCGGGTCGTCGCTCGTCACGTGACGCACGCTATCACGTCGCTCGGTCCCCTCCCATCCTGGGCGCCGAGCCCGCCAACGCGACCGGCTCCCGCCTTGGCGCGGTGGGTCGGATGGTACGATCCGGTCCCGGAAGAAGGTGAGGTTCGGCATCATGGAGACCAGGTACATCTTCATCACGGGCGGGGTGGTGTCCAGCCTCGGGAAGGGGATCAGCACGGCCAGCCTGGGAGCGTTGCTCCGGGCGCGCGGGTACGACGTGACCGCCGTCAAGATCGATCCCTACATCAACGTCGACGCCGGCACCATGCGTCCGTACGAGCACGGCGAGGTGTTCGTCACCGACGACGGTGCCGAGACCGACCTGGACGTGGGCACCTACGAACGGTTCCTGGACATCGACCTCTCGCGCGGCAACAACGTCACCACCGGTCAGGTGTACCTGAGCGTGATCGAGCGCGAGCGCCGTGGCGCGTACCTCTCCCAGACGGTGCAGGTCATCCCGCACGTCACCGACGAGATCAAGCGACGCATCCGCGAGGTGGCCGAGCACGACCAGGCAGAGCTGGTGCTGGTCGAGGTCGGCGGCACCGTCGGCGACATCGAGTCGCTGCCGTTCCTCGAAGCGATCCGCCAGATGCGGTTCGAGGAGGGGCGCGACCGGACCCTGTACCTGCACGTGACCCTGATGCCCTACCTGAACACCAGCGAAGAATTCAAGACCAAGCCGACGCAGCACTCCGTGGCCACCCTGCGCGGCGTCGGCATCCAGCCGGACGCGTTGATCGTCCGCAGCGAACGGCCGGTGCCGGAGAGCTCGCGCCGCAAGATCGCGCTGTTCAGCAACGTCGAAGCGCGCGACGTGTTCAACGCCTACAACGCCGATGACGTCTACGCCGTGCCGGAGATGCTGGAGCAGCAAGGCATCGGCCGCTTCACGGAACGCCGGCTCGAACTGGACAAGGTGCTGCCCGAACTGCACGTGTGGCAGGAAGCGGTGCGGGTGCTGCGCGCGCCCGACCGCCGCGTCCGCATCGCGGTGGTCGGCAAGTACGTGGCCATGCCGGACGCCTACCTGAGCATGAACGAGGCGCTCAAGCACGCCGGCATCGCCAACCGCGCCGCGGTGGAGGTGGAGTGGGTCTCCGCCGAGGAGGTCGCGGAGGGCGACCTGGCGTTCCTGACGGAGTACGACGGGATCCTGGTGCCGGGCGGCTTCGGCGTGCGCGGCATCGAAGGCAAGGTGCGCGCGGCCCGCATCGCGCGGGAGAACGGCGTGCCGTACCTCGGCATCTGCCTGGGCATGCAGGTGGCCGTGATCGAGCACGCCCGCTCGGTCGCCGGGCTCGAAGCCGCGAACTCGACCGAGTTCGATCCGTACACGCCCCACCCGGTGATCGACCTGATGCCGGAACAGCTCGAGAGCGACGACCTGGGCGGCACCATGCGGTTGGGGCGCTGGCCGATGCGGGTGCGTCCCGACAGCCTGCTGCACCGCCTCTATGCTCCCGGAGAGAACGACACGGTGCACGAGCGGCACCGCCACCGCTACGAGGTGGCGCCCGCCTACGTCGAACGGCTCGAGGCCGCCGGTCTGCACATCTCCGGCGTCACGCCCGGGATGGAGGGGCGCGGGGCGGGCCTGGTCGAAGCGGTCGAGCTGGACGGGCACCCGTTCTTCCTGGGGCTGCAGTCCCACCCGGAGTTCACCTCGCGCCTGATGCGCCCGAGCCCACCGTTCCGGGGCTTCATCCAAGCCGCCACCGAACGGACCGAGCGCCGCGGGGCGAGCACCGCGGCGCCCACGGCGGAATCGTGACGCCCTCGCCGGCCACCCACGACGGCGGTGCCGCCGCCACGGCGGGTGACGGTCCGCTGGTGATCGGCCTGGCGGGAGGTACCGGCAGCGGCAAGTCCACCGTGGCGCACGCGATCGTGACCGCCGGAAGCGGACGGGTGGCGATCTTGCCGCAGGACGCCTACTACCGCGACCGGCCGGAGCTGCCGTTCGAGGCGCGCGCCGTTACGAACTACGACGAACCGAGCGCCTTCGACACCGAGCTGCTGGTGGCGCAGCTGGACGACCTGATCGCCGGTCGCCCGATCCAGCGGCCGGTATACGACTTCGAGCGTCACCAGCGCTCCGGCGACGCCGTTCACGTGGCCCCGTCGCCGGTGCTGGTGGTCGAAGGGATCCTGGTACTGCACGAGCCGGCCCTGCGGGAACGGATGTCGCTCCAGGTGTTCGTCGACGCGCCGCCAGACGAGCGGTTCATCCGTCGCCTCGAGCGGGACGTGCAGGAGCGAGGACGCAGCGCCGAGAGCGTCATCGCGCAGTACCGCCGCACCGTCAAGCCGATGCACGACCTGTTCGTCGAGCCCACCAAGCAGCACGCCGACCTGATCGTGCCCGAGGGCGGAAGCAACCGCGTGGCGTTGGACGTGATGACGAGCTACGTAGAGCGGTTCGTGCACGACGCTGCTTCGGTGTCGGACGCGGCGCACGGGCGTGACCGCGAAGCCAACGCGTCGTGACCGGCCAGCGTCGCCTGGCGTTCGTGCTTCTGGCGCTCTCGCTGCTGCCGGCAGCGATCCTGGTGGCGCAGCGCTGGTCGGCCGAGGAGCGGGTCCGTACCGTGGCGATGGTGATGGACCACGAAGCGCTGCAGGAGCAGGCGCACCTGCTGGGCGTCGATCCGTTCGAGCTGGCGCTCGCCTACCAGGCGGCCGGCCTCTCCGGCATCGCGATCTACGAGGACACGCCCGAGAGCCTGGCGCTGGCCGGGCGCGCGGCCGTGACCAGCGGCCATCAGGCGATCGCGACGGCGGTCGCGGCCGGCGCTCCCGTTCCGGACCTGCCCGGCCACGCGACGCTGGTGCACGCCCTGGAGCCGGGCGCGACCGACCGGCTGGTCTTCAAGGCTGCGACGCCGCCGGAGACGGTGCAGCTCGGGGGGCGTTCGTGGGTGGTGCTGCCCGGCGACGTGCTGGACACGCAACCGGCGGGGCCGGACCTGGAACTGATCGACCGCTACGCCGACGCCGGCTTCGACGTCGCCTACCGGCCCCGCAACGCGCCCGGCCTGCGCGAGGTGGGCAGCGACTTTCCGGACCGGGCCCGCTACCTGGTCCACGCCGGACTCGACCTGGCGGGCCATCCGAACGCGCTGTCCGAGCTGGCGGCCGGATCGCAGGGGTACCTGACCGCCCTGATCGAAGGCACGCCGCAGGACGGCTTCGCCTCGGTGCGGACCCAGATTCCGACCGTGCGCCTGCTGAGCTTCAACCAGGACCACCTCAACCGCCACCTGCGCCCGGCGGAGCTGGTGGACAAGTTCCTGCTGGCGGCGGAGGAACGCAACGTCCGGCTGTTGTACCTGCGCCCGTACACCGAGGAGCAGTTGGGCGACATGCGCGCCAACACCGAGGCGCTCCTGACCGGCCTGAACCGGGCGCTGGACGCCGCCGGCTTCCAGGTGGGTCCGCTGCCTACCGACGCGTCGGCGATGGCGGGGTACGCCCCCGCCGGCTGGCTGCGGGCCGCTGCCGGGGTCGGGATCGTAGCGGGCCTGCTGCTGCTGGCGAGCCTGTTCCCCGGCGGGTGGGGCGTGGCCGCTGCGGCCGCCGTGGCCGGCGTGTCGGTCGCCGTGGCCGGCGCGAGCTTTGCTGCCTTGGCGCTGATCGCCGCGCTGGTCTTCCCGGTGCTGGGCTACGGCCTCTGGCGGGAGGGACGCTGGGCGCTGCCCGCCGCGACCGGCATCAGCCTGCTCGGGGCGGTGCTGCTGGTGGCGGTCGGAAGCGACGCGGCGTCGGTGCTGGGGCTGTCCCCGTTCCGCGGCGTGGCGCTGACGCTGGTGGTACCTCCGGCGCTGTACCTCGCGCACGCCCTGCTGCGGGTCCGGGGTCCGGGGTCGTGGCTGCGGACGCTCTGGTCGCAGCCGATCCGCCTAGGGCACGTAGCGGTCGCCCTGATCGGCGTGACCGCGTTGGCGTTGGTCGTCGTGCGGCGCGGCAACACCCCGCTGATCCCGGCCACCGATCTGGAGCTGCAGGTGCGGGAGTTCCTGTCCACCACCTTCGCGCGTCCCCGCTTCAAGGAGTTGCTGGGGCACCCCGCCGCGGTGCTGGGCCTGGCGGGCCGCAGCTGGCCGGAGTGGATCCGCGCCCCGTTGCTGACCGGCGGGGTGGTCGCCCAAGCCAGCATCCTGAACAGCTTCAGCCACTACCACACACCGTTAGCGGTGTCGTTGGAGCGCACCGTCGTAGCACTCGCGATCGGCGTCGGGCTGGGCCTGATCCTGGTCCCGATCGCGGCCGGGACGGTGCGCGTCGCGACCCGTTGGCTCAGGAACGCCTGAGCGCCACGCCGTGCGCGTCCTGATCAGCGGGTACCTGGGGCTCGGCAACCTGGGGGACGAGGCGCTCTTCGCCGGCCTGGCCGACGGCCTGCGCCGCTTCGGCCACGAACCGCTGGCGCTGAGCGCAGATCCTGGGGCCACCCGCCGCCTGCACGGGGTCGAGGCGCACCACCGGCTGCTGGGGCTGCCGCGAGCGCTGACGCGCTGCGACGCGCTGGTCTCGGGCGGCGGCGGGCTGCTGCAGGACGTCACCAGCCGCCGCAGCCTGCGCTACTACCTGACGGTGATCCGACTGGCGCGCACGGCGGGCCGACGGACGGTGGTGTTCGGCCAGTCGATCGGTCCGCTCTCCGACCGCGGCCGAACCGCGGTGGCGCGGAGCTTGCGCGGCCTGCCGATCGGCGGGCGCGACGAACCGTCGCGCCTCTTGCTGGCCGAACGCGACCTGCCGTCGACCCTGGTAGCGGACCCCGCGCTGCTGCTGCCCGACCGGTCCGAACCTCGCGATGCCGACGCAGACGAAACCGCCGACGCCCGCCCGGGCGAGGTGCTGCTGATCCCGCGGGCCGACGTAGCGGGCCAACGCGAGGCGCTGCAGGCCGTCGCAGCATGGGCACGCTCGCAAGGGCGACCGGTCACGCTCGCGGCGTTGCAGTCCGGCCCCGACGGCGACGAGGCCGACGCCATCGCCGCAGCCACCCCCGCCGCGCAGCGCGCGACCTGGAACGACCCGTTCCAGGTCGCCGCCCGATGCGGCGGCGCGTCCCTGGTGGTGTCGGTACGGCTGCACGGCCTGATCTTCGCCGCGCGCGCGGGCGTGGCGCACGTCGGCGTCGGGTACGACCCGAAGGTCGCAGGCTTCGCCGAACGGTCCGGCGCTGCGGTCGTGCCGGTGCCCGTCGATCCGCAGGCCCTGCTCGCGGCGGCCAAGGCGGCGGAGCCTCCAACTCCCGCCCGAACGCAGGCGTTACGACGTCACGCCGAGGCCGGCCTGGCCTGGCTGGACGCAGCCCTACGCGACGAACCGCACATCGTCCGCCCATGAGCTCCGGCTAGCATGCGGGGCATGCCGGTCCTCCTCCCCCTCCGCCCCACCGTCCGACGTCGCGTGCGCCTGCGTGTCCTGCACATCGTGGCGAGCGCGAGGTTGTTCGCGCTGCTCGCCACGGCCGCCGCGAACCTGGGGCCGATGCGCGACCTGCTCGAGAACGGCCACTACAACGCCGCTGCCCAATTGGAGGGACCGAACCTGATCGAGCGCTTCCCCGCCGACCCGGAAGCGCACTTTCTGTACGCGCGAGCCACCTGGCTGACCGGCGACCTGGACACCGCGCGCAAGATGCTGGACCGGGCCCTGATGCTGAGCGAGACCTCTCCGCCCGACTACGTGCACCTCAACGGACTATTGCGGGCCGAAGAGGGCGACGTGATCGGCTCCTTGCGGTCGCTGGAGAACGCCTTCTTGCGCAGCCGCCGCTTTGAACACGCCATGGATTGGGGCATGGTCGCCTGGCGCACCGGCGAGTTCGAGGTGGCGCTGACCGCGTACGAACGCGCGTCGGACACCGACGAAGGCGCCCGCAGTCCGTGGCCGCACCTGAACCGGGGCCGCTTGCTGGCGCGGATCGGACGCACCGACGCGGCGACCCGCGCGTTCGAGACGGCGATCGAGGTGTTCGAAGCGAGCGATCCGGGGGGCGCGCGCCCTCCGTCGCCGGCGTACGTCGAGGCGTTCTACCAGTTGGGGCGTCTGCGGGAGGCGGCCGGCGATCTGGTGCAGGCCGAGCAGGACTACAAGGCGGCGCGCAGCATCGACCCGAACTACACGCCGGCGATCCAGGCGCTCGACGATCTGACCCGCCGGCTCGAATGAGGACCACGCCTCCGGGACGTCACGACAACGTGCGGGTGCGACGCGCCGCGAAGTCCTGCAGCACGTAGCGACCGACGGTCCGCGGGGTGGTGAAGTACGCCTTGCCGCGCGTCATGGACGCCACCCGCCGCACGAAGGCGATCAGGTCCGGCTCGCGAGCCAGCATGAAGGTGCTGATGCCGATTCCCTCACGCCGGCAGGCGGCCACCTCGCCCAGCGTGACGCTCAGCACCAACCGGTCCAACCCGTAGGCGTTCTTGTACAGCTTCCCGTTCGGTAGCGTGATGGCGGACGGCTTGCCGTCGGTGATCATCACGATCTGCTTCATCTCGCCCCCGTCGCGACGGAGCAGGCGCCGCGCCGTTTGGAGCCCCATGGCGGTGTTCGTGTGGTACGGCCCCACGCGGGCCTGCGCCAGGCGAGCGAGCGGGATCTCTTCCGCCCCGTCGTGGAACAGCACGAAGCGGACCGTGTCGCCGGGGTACTCGGTCCGGATCAGGTGCGCGAGCGCCAGGGCCACCTGCTTGGCGGGCGTGAAGCGATCCTCGCCGTACAGGATCATCGAGTGGCTGCAGTCCAGCATCACCACGGTCGACGCCGTGGTGGTCCGTTCCGACTGCTGCACGTGCAGGTCCGGCTCCTCGAGCCGCAGCGGACCGTCGCCGCCGCGCAGCATGGCCGCCCCGAAGGTGGCGGACAGGTCCAGGTTCATCGCATCGCCGTACCGGTACGGTCGGCTCTCCTCCACCGCTTCGATGCCGGCGTGCCGCTCGCGGGTCCGATGCGCGCCGAACGATCGGCCCCCGTCGCCGCCCAGCACCTCGCGCAGGCTGCGGTGCCCCAGCAGGTCGGTCGCCTTGCCGGTCAGCTCGAAGCGGGCGTCGCTGCCGCCACCCGCGCCCGGCCCCTCGCCGACGCCACCCTCGGACGAGCCTTCGCCCCCCTCCGGCCGCACGAAGCCGTCCCGGACCAGGCGGTCGGTCATGTCGCGCACGATGCGGCCCAATTCGCCGTCCAGCCAGTCGGTCAGGCGCATCGCTTCGTCCACCGCGGACTCCGGTAGGAGACCTTCGCGGAACAGGGCTTCGGCGATCGCTTCGTACAGCTCCTGCAGGGTGCGACCGCCGTCCGGATCGGGCGCGAACGGGTCGTCGTCGAACCCGGACGACAGCAGGCGGTCCTGCAGCATCCGCATCAGGTCGGCGCCGTCCAGATCGTCCAGCGTCGCCTCGTGCTTCGACCAACGGACGACCGGCACGGATCAGTTCCAGCGGCGGCCCGCCACGGCCGCCGCGTCGGTCGGGGCGGCCGCTTCGTAGCCGCGTTCTTCGCTGCGCCCGATGCGCTTCTGCGCGTGCAGGCCCTCCAGCACGAACTCGCCGGCGGCGACGCGGGCCGCTTCCTTGGCGGCGTCGGCGTCCGCCCGGTCGCCCGACGCGTCGCCGCTTGCCGCGTCGGGGCGCTGCACCGCGGCGGCCGCGTCCACCAGGCCGGGGACCTGCGCCATCGCCGCCAGAGAAGTGGCGGGGTCGGCGTCCGGATCGACGCGGAGGACCCGCTCCTCGTCGAACCAGGCCACCACCTCGTCCAGGGACAGGTCGCCGGCACGCGCCGTGAACGCCCGGCCGATGGCGGTGCGCACGATCTCGCGCGCGACCGCCTCGGCGCCCTTCATCTCCCCTTCGTACTCGAGCTCCAGCTTGCCGGTCACCGCCGGCAGGCTCGCGTGCAGGTCGCGCACGCGGGCCAGCGTGCTGGCGTGGCCCCGGATCAGGGCGCCCCGTTCCGCCTCGGCGAGCACCGCCTCGCGCAGCGCGATTCCGAGCCGCTGCGACACGCCGGAGTGCCGGTCCACGCGAGGATCCTCGCGCGCCACGAAGGCGACCTGCTCGATCGCTTCGGCCAGCCAACCGGGCAGGCGGACCGGCAACGCCTGCGTGGGTCGCGCCTCCTGCGCGCTGATCCGGAGGCCCTCCGCCACCGTCGCGGGGTAGTGCGTACGGATCTCGCTGCCGATCCGGTCCTTGAGCGGCGTGATGATCTTGCCGCGAGCGGTGTAGTCCTCGGGGTTGGCGCTGAACGCCAGCATCACGTCCAGCGGCAGCCGCACCGGGTAGCCCTTGATCTGCACGTCGCCCTCCTGCAGGACGTTGAACAGCGCCACCTGCACCTTACCGGATAGATCGGGCAGCTCGTTGACGGCGAAGATGCCGCGGTTGGCGCGCGGGAGCAGGCCGTAGTGCACGCTGCGCGGGTCGCCCATGCGGGTGCCCAGCCGCGACGCCTTGATCGGGTCGACGTCGCCGATCATGTCGGCCACCGTCACGTCCGGCGTGGCCAGCTTCTCCACGTAGCGGCGCTCGCGCGGCCACCAGGCGACCGCGGCTTCGTCGCCCTGCTCCTCCAGAAGGGCGCGCCCTTCGAGCGACACCGGCGCGAGCGGATCGTCGTTCAGTTCGCTGTCGGCCAGGACGGGAACCCACGGATCCAGCAGGTCGGCCAGGCCGCGCAGCAGCCGGGTCTTCGCCTGCCCCCGTAGCCCCAGCAAGATCAGCGAGTGGCGCGCCAGCAACGCCGTCACCAGGCGCGGCACCACCGTGTCGTCGTAGCCGACCACGCCCGGAAACGGAGCGTCGCCGCTGCGTAGGCGCGCGACCAGGTTGCTGCGGAGTTCGTCCCGGACCGAGCGGCCGGCGCGTGCGGCCCAGGGGCCCTCGCGCAGCTCGCCGACGGTGGTCGCGCTCGGCGGCGTCGCTGCACCGGTCGCGGCACCGGTCGCGGCACCGGTCACGGCATCGTTCGCTGCGTCGTTCGCTGCGTCGGTCGCTGCGTCGGTCGCGTCGCCTCTGCGGATGCGGGACGGATCGGCTCGGGTCATGGCGCATGCTAGCACCGGCCCCCAGGAGATCCCGTGGCCCTGGACGCCGTCTCGGCCGCGCCGCGACGCGCACCCGTCCCTGGCGCCCGGCGCTGCGCTCGGGCACGGGTAGAGTGCCGCATGCCCGAGTCCCCGACGCCCCGGATCCGCACCGCCGAAATCGTCGCCGTCGGCACCGAACTGCTGCTGGGCGAGATCACCGACACGAACGGTGCGTGGCTGGCCGCCTCCCTCGCCGACCGCGGCGTGGACGTGCACCGCGCCGTCCGCGTGCGCGACGACCTGGACCGCGTGGTCGAGGCCCTGCGTACCGCCTGCGACGCCGCCGACCTGGTGCTGATCAGCGGCGGTCTGGGCCCGACCGAGGACGACCTGACGCGCGAGGCGATCGCGGCGCTGGTCGGCGAAACACCGCGGATCGACCCGACGCTCGAGGCCGAGCTGCGCGCCCGCTACGCCCGCTCCGGGCGCCCGATGCCGGAGCGGAACCTCAAGCAGGCCTGGACCATCCCGTCGGCGGCGACCCTGACCAATCCGCACGGCACCGCGCCCGGCTGGCTGGTGCGGTGGGATCGTCCGGACGGCCCGCGCTGGTTGGCGGCGCTGCCCGGCCCCCCCCACGAACTGAAGCCGATGCTGGAGGAGCGCCTGCTGCCGGTCCTGCCGCTCCCCAACGATCGCCTCTGGGTAACGGTGTTCAAGACGGCCGGCCTGGGAGAGTCGGAGCTGGCCGACCGCTTGGGCGAACTCGCGAACGTCATGAACCCCAACGTCGCCACCTACGCCAAGGCGGACGGCGTGCACGTCCGCGTCGCGGCCAAGGCGAGCGACGGTCCGGCGGCCGAGGCGTTGGGGCGGCCGCTGGCGCGCGAGGTGGCCGC
>JBBDSD010000067.1:0-1861 GCA_040905065.1 Trueperaceae bacterium
CACGGCCGGCGTGCCGCTGGATCCGGCGCGCCTGCTTTGGCTGGCCACCGCTGGCGGCGCGGAGGCGCTGGGGCTGAGCGACCGCGCCGGCGACCTGACGCCCGGCAAGGAGGCCGACCTGGTGGTGCTCAGGCCGCCCGCGCACGGCACCCTGGCGGAACGGTTGCGGCACGCACGCGACGCGCACGACGCCCTGGCGGCGATCGTGACGCTGGCAAGCGAGGCGGACGTGGAGCGTACGTTGGTGGGGGGAGAGGTGGCGTGGCGGGCGCCGGGGGTGGAAGGGTGAGCGGAGGCGTGTGCGATACGTCGCTTCCTGTCGCATCGCGTCCGTAAGGTCGGGGTCATGCACACTTTTTGCCGACGCGACGATGTGTTCGCACCGCCATGAAGCGGGACGCGATACAACTAGGTATCGAACGAGAACGCGCGAACGAACCTGCGAACGTACCTCTTGTCGCACACTCGCCACCAAGCGATCGGCCGGACGAATGGCATCGGCTCGACGACCACCTCGACGGCGTTGCCGAGCTAGCGAGGCGGTTCGCCTCTGCCTTTCGAGCCGAAGCACAGGCTGATCTGGTGGCCCGGCTGCACGATCTAGGCAAGGCGACGGACGCATTCCAGGCGTACATCCGTGTGAGTTGGCGGGCACGCGAGGAGGGGCGGCCCCCTCCCCGCCGCGGTTCGGCGCCACACGCGATTCACGGTGCCCTGCTGCTGTGGCGGTGGTTGGGCAGCGCCGGAGCCTCGGCCACCAGCGTCCCCGGGTTCGAACTCGCACAAGCGGTCCTGCATCATCACGGACGCATTCGGAACGCGGGCGATTCACGCGCGAGGCTGGATGAGGCGATGAGCGATCGCGATCTCCAGCGCGAGGCCGCTCAGGCGGCGCTCGGCCTCGCGCTCGGGCCGCAAACGTTCGCGGGTTCGCCGCCCGATTTCGCCGTCGCGGATCCGTTCGAAGCGGACCTGCTCACGCGGTTCCTCGTCAGTGCCTTGGTCGATGCCGACCGGCTCGATACGGAGGCGTTCGCCGACCGCCAGCGTGCAGCAGCGAGAACGCGCGACCGCCCATCGCTCGCGGAGATGCGCGACGTGCTCGCGAGCGATCAGGCGGCGTTGCAAGAGGCTGCACCCGATACGCCGGTCAATCGCATTCGGCGCGAGATGTTCGAGGCCGCGGTGAAGCGGGCTGGTGAGGCGCCCGGCACCTTTCGTCTCACGGTGCCGACAGGTGGTGGCAAGACGCGTACCAGTTTGGCGTTCGCGTTGGAGCACGCCGTGCGGCACGGAATGGAACGGGTCGTGATCGCCATTCCGTTCACAAGCATCATCGAGCAGACGGCCGACGTGTACCGGGGCATTTTGGGTTCGGACGCCGTCGTGGAGCACCACGGCAACGTGGTGGACGACGACGCCGAAGGTCACGAGGAGGACCGGTGGGCGTGGCGCCTCCCGACGGAGAACTGGGACGCCCCCGTCATCGTGACGACGACCGTGCAGCTGTTCGAATCGCTGTTCTCGAACCGGACCTCGCGGTTGCGGAAGGTGCATCGCCTCGCACGATCGGTGATCGTCCTCGACGAGGCGCAGTCGCTACCCACGAGCGTACTGGCGCCGATCGTGAACGCGCTCGGAACGTTGACGCGCCCTCGCTTTGGAAGCAGCGTCGTCCTTTGCACGGCGACGCAACCAGCGCTGGACGCGGTGGAAGCTACCGGCGCCTTCTCGAGCGTCCGGGAACTGGCGCCCGATCCCGTCGGCACCTTCCGGTCGTTGGCTCGCGTCGCCTACGACGTTCGGATCGATCGACCAGTCGGCGTGGAGGAGCTCGCAGAGTCGTTGCGGTCGCACGCCC
>JBBDSD010000068.1:0-1843 GCA_040905065.1 Trueperaceae bacterium
CTCCTGGGGGCCGAGGCGTTCGGGGCGTAGGGGCGAACGGGGCGGTTGCGGCGTGCGGTCGGCGTGGGGTCGTCGGGGCGAGCGGCCGTCAGCTGGTGCGGAACCAGGCGGCCATGTCGGTTCCGGTGCGTTCCAGGTGCTCGCGCATGCGGGCGCGGGCCGCGTCCGCATCGCGCCGTTCGATGGCGCCCAGGAGCGCGAGGTGTTCGCGGAACGAGCGGTGTTCCAGCTCCAGGCTCTTCTTCGCCATGTGACGGACCAGGCGGGTCTGCTTGCGGAGCAACGCGTACATCTCCAGCAGCAGATCGTTGTCGGTCCATTCGGCGATGGCGTCGTGGAGAGCTTGGCCCAGGGCGACCAGTTCGCCCGGGTCGTTCTCGTCGCGCGCTTCTGCGGCGTCGTACTGGGCACGCACCGCGTGCAGGCCGTCGCTCGGTCGGTGCTCGGCGGCGAGGCCGGCCGCGACCGGTTCCAGCGCGATGCGCAGCTGGAACAGGTTCTGCATGTCCTTCGGCGTGAGGGTGCGCACGAAGGCGCCCTGATTGGGGCGCACGTCGACCAGGCGGTCCCGCTCGAGGCGCCGCAGGATTTCGCGGATCGGCGTGCGGCTCAGCTGGAACCGTTCGGCCAGCACGCGTTCGATCAGGGGGTGGCCGGGCGGCAGGGTACGGGACAGGATCTCTTCGGTGAGGAGGGCCAGCGCCTCCTCCTTGTCGTAGCGGCGGGGCGCCGACGGATTCGCGGTCACATTGGGCATGGTAGGACGTCCTCTCGCTCCGGCGCGTTGACCACCTTCCCTCGATGATGGTATACCAAAAGTATACACGTGCTACGCGTCGCTCTGCGTTCCAGTTCGTACGGCCCCGGCGCACCGGGGCGCGCCACCCTACCAGCCCGCCCCGCGCGCACCGGACCCGCTCCGGCGTCCTCGACCGAAGGAGACCCCCAGGCATGACCCGCACCAAGAAGAACGCCGAGGAGCTACGCAGCCACCGCTGGTTCGGAACCCGCAACCTGCGCTCGTTCGGCCACCACTCGCGCATGCAGCAGATGGGGTACCACGTCGACGAGTACCGCGGCAAGCCGGTGATCGGCATCCTCAACACCTGGAGCGACCTGAACCCTTGCCACCTGCACTTCAAGCAACGCGTGGAGGACGTCAAGCGTGGCGTATGGCAGGCGGGCGGCTTCCCGGTGGAACTGCCCGCCATCGCGCTCTCCGAGAACATCATGAAACCGACGACGATGCTGTACCGCAACCTGCTGGCCATGGAGACCGAGGAGCTGCTGCGGGCGCACCCGATCGACGGCGCCGTGCTGATGGGCGGCTGCGACAAGACCACGCCGGCGCTGATCATGGGCACGACCACCATGGACCTACCGTTCGTGCTGGTCCCGGCCGGACCGATGCTGCGGGGCAACTGGCGCGGCGAAACGCTGGGCAGCGGCAGCGACTCCTGGAAGTACTGGGACGAACTGCGCGCCGGAAACATCGATGATCAGGCGTGGAGCGAGGTCGAGACCGGCATCGCCCGCTCGTTCGGGACCTGCATGACCATGGGCACCGCGTCCACCATGACCTCCGTGGTCGAGGCGATGGGTCTCACGCTGCCGGGCGCATCGTCGATCCCGGCGCCGGACGCGAACCACCCGCGCATGGCCAACGCATCGGGACGCACCATCGTCGAGATGGTGTGGAACGACCTGCGACCGGGCGAGCTGATCACCGAGGCGTCGATCGACAACGGCATCGTGACCACCATGGCGCTCGGCGGGTCGACCAACGCCATCATTCACCTGATCGCCATGGCGGGCCGGGCCGGGATCGCCCTCGATCTGGACC
>JBBDSD010000069.1:0-4602 GCA_040905065.1 Trueperaceae bacterium
CGGGCGACGTCAGTTGGGCGCTGAAGCTGGAGGGGGCCCTGCCCGATCTGCACGACCTGGACGCCCTACCGGGCCGCAAGGTGCTGCTACGCGGCAATCACGACTACTGGTGGCCGTCGCTCGCGAAGCTGCGGCGAGCGCTGCCTACGAGCCTGTTCGCGCTGCAGCACGATGCGATCCGCATCGGGGGCCTGGTCGTGGCGGGGTCGCGCGGTTGGATCTGCCCGGGCACGCACCTGTTCGACGCCAACGATGAGCGCCTCTACCGACGGGAGGTCGAGCGGCTGTCGTTGTCGTTAGCGGCGGCCGAGCGCCTGCGCCGTGCGGGCGACCGGGCGGTGGTGATGATGCACTATCCGCCGACGAACGCCCGGCTGGAACCGTCCGGGTTCAGCGAGCGGATCGAGCGGTTCGGGCCGGACGCGTTGGTGTACGGCCACGTGCACGGCGGCGAGGCGCCACCGATCTACCCACTGGACGGGGTGCGGTCGGTGTTCGTGGCGGCGGATGCGCTGCGGTTCGAGCCGGCCGTGGTGCTGGAGGACGCGCCGGACGGGTCCTCGATCGAAGTCGCGTCGAACGCTTCCTGACGCGAAGCGTCGTCGCGGCCCGCCAACGGGCGCAGGCGTTCGTCGCCGGCCAGGCGGTGGTAGGCGCGGATGGCGTCGTCGCCGCGTTGCCAGACCAGATGAACGATCTCGCCGTCCACGCGGCTGGGAAACTCCACCGTGCCGGCATCCACGTCCGGGACCAGCACGCCGAGACGGCGCACCTCGTTGCGTGCGTCGCGCACGGACCTCGCGACGAACGCGAGTTCCTGGCTCAGGGCGTACGCTTCGAGCGAGCCGTGCCGGACGAAGCCGACTCGCTCGCGCAGCCGCTCCAGGTCGCCGGTCGCCTCGTGCAGTTCGCGAAGGCGTAGGTCGACGGTGGGCAGCAGGTGCTGGGCGCTCTCGAGCGTGAACAACTTGAACATGGTCGACGCTCCTTCCGTTCCGCTGTTCGCACCGTACCGCGATCGGACGCACGGAAGCGTGAGCGCCTATACGAAAAGTTGAGCGATCTAGGCTCAAGGATACGCGTTCGGCCGCCCCGAACCGCCCTGATACACTCAAGCGGCCGCCCCTCGGACGGCATCGCGACCGGGCCGGTGGTCCATCGCGCGACGAAGGAGGATGGTGACCGCGACCCCCGCTCGTGCCCCGACCGTGCCGCGCGACCGCGTGCTGGTGATCAACGCCGGAAGCTCCAGCCTGAAGGCAGCCGTGATGCCGGACGGACCGCGGATCGTGATCGAACGCATCGGCGATCCGGACGGATCGATCGTGCGTCAGGACGGCGCGACGCAGCGACGTCACGACGTACCCGACGTGGCCGCCGCGATGGCGGCCGCTTTCGACGTCTGGGGCGACCGTCTGGACCGACCCCGCCTGGACTGCATCGGCCACCGCGTGGTGCACGGCGGAGAACGGTTCGTGGCGCCGACCGTGCTGAACGACGCCACGCTGGCCGAGCTCCGTCGCCTGACGCCGCTCGCGCCGCTTCACCTGCCCGCCAACCTCGCGGGAATCGACGCGGCCCGCGAGGCGCTGCCCGACCGGCCGCAGGTCGCGGTGTTCGACACCGCCTTCCATGCCGATCTGCCGCGGCGCGCCTACCTGTACCCGTTGCCGAACGAGCTCTACCACCAGCGCCGCATCCGCCGCTACGGCTTCCACGGCACCAGCCACGACGTGGTGTCCGAACGAGCGGCCGCGCAGATGGGCCGCGACCGCAGCGAGCTACGGATCGTGACGCTGCACCTCGGCAACGGCGCCAGCGCAGCGGCGGTCGACCGCGGTCGCTCCGTCGACACCACCATGGGCTTCACGCCGCTCGAGGGCTTGATGATGGGCACCCGCAGCGGGGACGTCGATCCCGGGCTGCTGCTGCACCTGCTGCGCGAGGGTACGGACGTCGCGGAGCTCGACGCCATGCTGAACCGTGCGTCGGGGCTGCTGGGCCTCTCCGGCGTGTCCAACGACGTGCGCGACGTCTGGGCGGCTGCCGACCGCGGCGACGACGACGCCACCGCCGCGCTCGAGGTGTACGCCTACCGCGTGTCGCAGGCGGTGGCGCGCATGGCGGTCGCCATGGGCGGCCTGGACCTGATCGCGTTCACCGGCGGGGTGGGGGAGAACGACGCCCGCCTGCGGGCCGCGGCGGCGGAGCCGCTAAAGTTCCTAGGGGTCCGCCTGGATCCTGTGCGCAACCGCACGCACGGTCCGGACGTCGCGGCCGAGGACGCCACCGTGGCGTGCCGCGTGGTCGCGACCGACGAGGAAGGACGCATCGCCGAGCTCGCGCTCGCCGCGACCGAAGAGGAGGAACGGACGTGACCACGCTGGGCCTGGATCTGGGCGGCACCAAGATCGCCGCTGCCGTCGTCGACGAGCACGGGACGATGCTCCGCAGCGAGCGGGTGCCGACGCCGCGCAGCGGCTTCCGCGACGTCGCCGACGCCATGGCGACGCTGGCCGAACGCCTCCTCGCGAACGACGCTTCGGTCACGTCGATCGGGATCGGCTCGCCGGGACCGCTGGACCTGAACGCCGGGACGGTGCTGTTCGCCCCCAACATTCCGGGGATGGAGAACGCACCGTTGGCACCGACCTTGCAGGAACGTCTAGGCCTTCCGGTCGTGCTCGAGAACGACGCCAACGCGGCCGGCTACGCCGAGCACCGCTTCGGTGCCGCGCGCGGCCTGGAGTCCAGCGTGTACGTCACCCTCTCGACCGGGATCGGCGGCGGCCTGTTCCTCGGCGACCGGGTGGTGCACGGCGCGCACGGCGTGGCCGGCGAGATCGGACACGTGACCCTGCTTCCAGGCGGACCGGTCGGGGGCGACGGCAGCGACGGCACGCTGGAGGCGCTGGCGGCCGGACGGTCGATCGCGCGCGACGGTAGCTACGTGTTCGGGCGCACCATGACCACCGAAAAGGTGTTCGAAGCGGCGATCGGCGGCGACGCCAAGGCGCTCCGCATCGTCGACGGCGCCACGCGCATCACCGGGATCGCCCTCGCGAACCTCGTCAAGATCCTCGATCCCGATGCGTTCGTGATCGGAGGCGGCATGAGCCAGGTCGGCGCGTTCTACCTGGACCGGATCGAGGCGGCCGCGCGGCACTACTTGCGCGGCTGGCCGGAGCCGGTGCTGCTGCCGGCACGGCTCGGTACCGACGCCGGCGTCATCGGCGCGGCGGCGGTGGCGGCAAAGGCAGGCAGGTAGCGGTGCTGGGCGTGCTGCTGGGCGCTGCTTCGATCTTCTTCCTGCGGATCGCCGACGTGGCGATCGGCACCCTGCGCATCGGCTTCCTGGTGCGGGGTCGACCGCTGCTGGCCGGAGTGCTCAGCTTCCTGGAGAGTCTGGTCTGGCTCGCAGCGGCGGCGCAGGTCCTCACGAATCTGGACAGTCCAGCGCAGTTCCTGGCGTACGCCGGTGGGTACGCTGCGGGCACCATGCTGGGCGTGCACATCGAGCGCTGGATCGCGGTAGGCGACGTGATGATGCGGATCGTGGCGCCCGTCTCCAGCCCCTCCGCCGCCGGGGCGCTGCGCGACAGCGGCTACGTCGTGACCGAGATCAACGCGGCCGGGCGCGACGGACAGGTGCGCCTCAGTTTCTCGGTGCTGCCGCGCAAGCGGGTGAGCGAGGCGCTGCGGCTGGTGCAGACGGTGAACCCCGAAGCGTTCGTGTCGTTCGAGGGCACCACGCCGGTGCGCCTCACGGCGTTCCCGGCGGCGCGACCGCGCAAGTGAGACGCGGTGGCGCCGCCGGCCAGCGACCGTTCCGGGCGCCGTGGCGCGGTCAGCGCGAGATGCGGTACGGCCGATTGTAGTACGCCTCGAGCCGGTTCACGGCGAGCGACGAGAGGTTGCTGAGGATCAGGTAGACCATCGCGATGCCGATGTAGACCGGGAACGGACGGAAGGTGCGCGACACCACGCTCTGGCCCTGCCACAGCAGGTCCTGCACGCTGATGACCGACACCAGGGTGGAGTCCTTGATCAGGGAGATGAACTGGTTGCCGAGCGCGGGAATGGCGTTGCGCGTCGCCTGCGGTAGCTGCACGAAGCGGAAGTTCTGGAACCGGCTCAGCCCCAGCACCTGCGCCGCTTCCGCCTGCCCCTCCGGCACCGCAGCGAACGACCCGCGGATGATCTCGGAGAAGTAGGCGCCGGCGTACAGACTCATGCCGACGATGCCTGCGTGCAGCGCCGACTCCCACTGGAAGTTGGGGAGGGCGGGCAGGCCGAACCAGATGATGAACAGCTGCACCAGCAGCGGCGTGCCGCGGAAGAACTCGACGTACGTGACGGCCACGATCCGCGTTGGTAGGAACGTCGCCATGCGACCGAGGGCGGAGACCAGCCCCAGGACCAGACCGAAGATGCCGGCGAGACCGGTGACGATGATCGTGACGAGGGTGCCTTCCCAGATACGTCCGAGGACGACCGGGGTGAATACCGTGGCGAACAGGTCCTGAAAATAGGCGATCATGCGGCGGCTCCTTCCGGCGTCGGGCGGGTACGCCGCGCCTCAGACTTCGCGAAGCGGGGGGG
>JBBDSD010000069.1:4612-11175 GCA_040905065.1 Trueperaceae bacterium
GCCCCCTGGGGCGGGCCACGCGGTCGTCGTGCCGTCTGTTCCGTTCCGAGCCTTACTGCTGCCCGGGCGGGGTGACGATGTCGCCGCCGATCCAGCTCTCGCTGATCTCGTGCAGCGTCCCGTCGGCCCGCAGGGCGTCCATCGCGTCGTTCAGCATGTCGAAGAACTCGTCGTTGCCGTCACGGATGGTGATCCAGGCGTTCTCTTCGAACACCAGGCCGCTGATCGGCTTCATCTCCATGCCGGTCTGCTGGAACGCCTGGTTGCCGACGATCGGGTTGGTGAAGATGGCGTCGGCCTGACCGGCGCGAATCGCCTGCAGCGACTCCGGCACGCCGGCGTAGGTGGCGACGACCTCGTCGTAGCCGTTGTCTTCGAGCCAGAACTGGTTGGTGCCACCGCGGTCGACGGCGACGGTGCCCCCGTCTTCGATGATCTCCGTCCAGTCGTCGTACTCGCTGTCGGCCGGCGCGAAGAACTGGCCGCCGCCGTAGTAGTACGGAGTCTCGAGGAAGCGGACCGCCGCTTCGCGCTCCGACGTGCGGGCGTGCGACGCGATCGAGGCGTCGAAGCGACCGGTCTGCACACCGGCGATGATGCCGCTGAACTCGGCCTGGACGATCTCGAGCTCGACGTCCAGGTAGTCGGCGATGGCCGCGGCGACGTCGGCGTCGAAGCCCTGGAGGCTGCCGTCTTCGCGCGGCATCGAGAACGGCGGGTAGCCGCCCGACATGGAGACGGTCAGCACACCGTCGTCGATCGGGGTCTGGGCCTGCACGGAGCCGAAGCCCACCAGCAGGGCGGCAACGAACGATGCTACGAGCAATCGGATCTTCATACGGTCTCCTCACGTGAACGAGTCGAACGGGTTGCGACGCTCCGGATGGAACGCCGCGCCACGCCGGAACGTACCCGGCGGGCGTGTCCGTGCGAACGCGACCCGGAGTCGGCGACGGACGCCGCCGTGGTCCTGTGCCTCCGCGCGGACGATACGACCTTGCATACCATACGGGCGGGCGGGTCCGTCAAATCGTGCCGGTTCGGGGAGGGTTGGGTATCGCACGGATCGAATCTGGCGTCCGTAACGTGGAATGCATGCTCGCGCCCCGATGCAACCTAGCATTGCATATGCACGTGCCGCGGCCTGCATGCCGTGGCCTCCGGGACGCGCTCGCGTGCAGCCGAGCCACCGCCGCACGGCGTCCGCTCGACCGCTGCCCGCCGCCCGGAGAACGATTCGGACCCAATCGAAGGGACCCCATGACCGTACGATCCACGCCATTCGCGTTGACGAACTTCCAGTTCGACATCGCCGACGAGCGCGCCGCCTTCCGCGACGACCGGTTGGAGGCCACGGCCCGCTTCCTGCACGAGCATCTCGATCGCTACGGCGATCCGATCGAGCACATTCGCGCCTGCCTCCACCGCGCCTCCGGCGACGGCGACGCCGACGGAGGCACCGTCACCCTCGCTGAGGCCGACGGCGAGATCGTCGGCGCCGTGGTCACGAACGACACGCACATGGCCGGCTACGTGCCCGAGAACCTGCTGGTGTACGTGGCCACCCATTGCGATCGGCGCGGGCACGGCATCGGCCGCGCCGTGATGGAGCGCGCGGTCGAAGGCTGCCGAGGCGGCGTGGCGCTGCACGTCGAGCCGGACAATCCGGCCGTGAAGCTGTACGAGAAGCTCGGTTTCACCAGCAAGTACCTCGAGATGCGACTGCGCCGCTGAGATGGCCACCCTGCGCATGAACCGCGACGCCTTGCGTCAGAACGACCGCGAGATCCGCCGTAGAACCGACGGGCACGGCATCGAGGTGGGCTACGTCACCAAGCTGCTCTGCGGCAGCGAGACGCTGCTGCGCGAGGTGCTCGCGCTGAAGCCGGCCGAAGTGATGGACGCCCGGACCGGCAACCTCGCCGCCGTTCGTCGGCTGGATGCGAACGTTCGCACCGTCTACATCAAGCCCCCCGCGCCCGGCAACGCCGAGGACGTGGTGCGCTGGGCGAACGTGAGCTACAACACCGAGCTCGCCACCCTCGAAGCGCTTGACCGCGAGGCCGGCCGTCAGGGCGTCCGGCACGGCGTGGTCGTGATGGTCGAGATGGGCGACCTGCGCGAAGGCATCGTCCGCGAACGGGTCGCCGAGTTCGTGGGCCGGGCGCTCCGCTTCGAGCATCTCCAGCTCGAAGGGATCGGCACGAACTTCAACTGTCTCAACGGCACCCTCCCCAGCGAGGACAAGCTGTGGCAGTTGAGCCTGTTCCGAGAGCTGATCGAGGTGCGGCACGGCATCACGGTGCCCTGGATCTCTGGCGGCACCACCGTCGCCCTGCCGATGCTGGCCGAGGGGCTCGTGCCCGCTGCCGTCAACCACTTCCGCGTTGGCGAGGGCCTGTTCTTCGGCACCGACATCGCCAACGGCGGCATCCTCGAAGGGATGCGCGACGACGTCCTGTCGCTGGAAGCGGAAGTGATCGAGGTGGCCGAGAAGCCCTCGGAGCCGTCCGGACCGTTCGGCGAAGATCCGTTCGGCGGCACGCGCAAGGCGAGCCGCGGTCCGATCGGGACGCGTCGTCAGGCGCTGGTCGACGTCGGATGGCTGGACGTGGATCCCGAGTACCTCGAAGCGGCGGACGAAGGCGTGGCCGTCGTCGACGTGAGCAGCGACATCATGTCGATCGACGTGGGACAGCGGGCCACACCGACGCGGGTCGGCGACACGATTCGCTTCAAGCTGCGCTACATGGGAGCGCTCAAGCTGCTGAACTCCGACTACGTCGACAAGGTCGTGATCGACGACGAAGGACGGCGCCTGGACGCCCCCGAGCTGGCCACCGCCCAGGAGGCGGGGACCACCGACGGTTCGCCCGAACCGCCCGGCGGCGTCGCGGCCTGAACGGCGCTGGGGCGGCCGGGAGCGGCCGGAACCGGATGGGGCGTCGTCAGGGCGTCGTCGGGTCGTCCAGTCGGGCCAAGGTGCCATCGTTCGCCACGAACGCCGTACAGCGCACGTCCAGCAGCTCGTCCACGGTGCGCTGCTGCTCGGCGTCGGCGGGGGCGTCGTCGGCGTGAATCCAGAGCGCCTGCGCCGCCAACGCCACCGAGCCGCTCGCCCGCAACCGGGCCAGCACTGCCTTGTCGCTCCACGCGTCGGCCCACGCCGCCCGGACCGCCAGCAGGGCCGGACGGGTCCCGCTCGCGATGCGGCCGGACGTGCCGGGACGACGGACGCGCACGCGGCTGGGAAGCGAGGCGAGAACGTCGTAGAGCGCGTCGATCCAGAGGTCGTGCAGAACGTGCTCTCGCAGGAGCGTCCGCGCTGCCGGCCCCAGGTCCTCCACGTCGTCCGGATCCGGATCGAGCGACGCGACGGGGGCGTACAGCGAGCGCAGTCGTTCGGGGAGCCGGTTCAGACGGTAGAACGCCTCCTCGGCGCCCGGCGGGATGCGCACCCGGGGCGTCAACGCCATCGCGTTCTGGACCGTCGCGAGACGCTCGGCCTCCGAGCCGTCGGCGAGATCGATCCGGTCGGAAGCGGGAGCGGGGTGGTCGGCGGGGCGGTGAGCACGCATCGACCATCACTCTACCGCTCAGGCGCTGCATCACGGTCGCGACGCACGTCCTGCACGCGTCCAAGGGGGTATCACGGCCCGTGGTAGCGTGGGCGGCGTGAACGGTCCACCCCGCCCTCGCCCGCCCGCCCGCCGTCGCTGGCTGCTCCTGGCCCTGGCCTGGTCGCTGGTGATCGGCATCGCCGTGGTGACGTTCGCCGTGGCACGCGGGTACTTCGAGGTGCCCGAGACGCGCACGCCGTCGGTCACCGGGCTCACGCTGGCCGACGCATCGCGCGAGGTGCGCGCGGTTGGGCTGCGCATCCGCAGCTATCCGGTCGAGGCGCCCGGAGCGCAAGCCGACGTGGTGGTCGAACAAGCGCCTCCGGCCGGCAACCTGGTGCGCGAGGGGCGCACCATCGACGTCGGCGTGCACGTGCAGGCCGAGTCGAACCGCATGCCCGCCCTGGTCGGCGCCAACGAACGCGACGCGGTCGCGACCCTTCGCAGCGTCGGGTTCCCGCCACCCGACGTGAACTACGTACGGACCGACGGTCCGTCCGGTCGCGTCGTCACGCAGCGCCCGGCGCCCGGGTCCGGACTGGCCAGCGGCGAGCGGGTGGTGCTCGAGGTCGGTCGGGGACCTCGCGCGAGCGACGTGGAGGTGCCCGACGTGTCGGGCCTGCAGGTGGACTCCGCCGTCGCGCAGCTCACGGCGCTCGGTCTGCGCAGCATCGAGACGGTCGCGGTAGGCGTCAGCTCCCTGCGGCCGGGCACGGTCGTGCAGCAACATCCGGAGCCGGGCACCGAGATCGCAGCCGGCGAACCGGTCACCCTCGGATACGCGCTCGAAGGCAGCCGCGTGGCGCAGGTGCCGGACCTGACCGGCATGGAGCCGGCCCTGGCGCGCGTGTCGTTGTCGGCCGCCGGATTGCGACTCGGACCCGTCGAGGTGACGTACGACCCCGACCGCCCCCAAGGCGTGCTCGAGACCCTTCCGTCCGGCACCACCGTGGCGGGCGCTTTCGTCGCGCTGGTGGTCAACGCGCCTGAAGGTTCGGAGGTGGACCTGGGTCCCGATCCGGACCGAGCGATCGTCACGAATGAGAACGATACGTCCCCGGACCGATTCGATAGCGAGCGCGAGCTCCTCGCTGGTGGGAACGACGACGATGGCGACGGCGAGCCGCTTCCCGAGGGCGCGAGACGGGTCCCGTTCCACTTCGATCCGTCCGTGCTCGGCGTCCGGAGCCTGATGCAGGAGTCGTACCAGCTGCGCCTGGTGGTGCGCGACGACTCCGGCGAGCGCGACGTGCTGCAACGCCAGGTGCCCGGCGGCGAAGCGGTCGACGTCCAGGTGGTCGTGCACGGAGACGAAGCCCTGCTGCAGACCTACGTCAACGGCGTGTTCTTCCAAGCGTGGCGCCCGTAGGCCGCCCGCGCACGTCCGGTGCCGCGACCTTCCCGGCACGAACGAATGAACCATTTCGCACCCACCACCGGGTTCGGACCTCAGACTGAGGTCCGAGCGTCCGATACGCTGACGGGACGAGACACGACGTTCGGGCCGGCGCTCGGACGCCCAAGGAGGCTGGCATGGACCCCGACATCGCACCGCTGGCGAAGCGACTGGCGGAGGAGAACAACGTCGACTGGCGCACCTTGCGCGGAAGCGGCACCGACGGTCGCATCGTCGAGCGCGACGTGCTGGACTACCTGGCACGCGTCATGGCGGGCGACGAGGACGTGAACCCGACGCCCGAACCGGTGCCGGACGGGGTGGACGCCTGGCCCGACGCCGATCCGGGCAGCAGCGACGCCGCAAGGCGCCCTGCTGCAGCGAGCGGCGGTGCGGGGGCAGCTGCCGCGCCGGAGGACGACCCGCATGCGCACGACCCGCATGCGCACGACCCGGCTGCGCACGACGTGCGTTCGGACGACGAGGACGACGGCCTGCTGCTGGCCGGCGACGATCTCTACGACCAGGACGACGCCGAACCCGACCTCGCCGCCTCCGGCCTCTCGGAACCGGCCGTCGCCGACCAGGTCCCCCGCGACCACGTCCCCCGCGACGAGGTCGGCCGCGAAGAGGCGATCCGTACGCCCCACGGGGGACGTCGGGACGAGGATGCGGGCGACCTCGGGTCGTTCGGGTCGGACGCCGGCGACGCTGGACTGTGGCAGGACGGCGAGGCGGGTCGTTCGCAGTCCGACGAAGCCGGCGACCGCGTGCCCGATCTGTTCGTCGACGACCACAGCAGCGAGGCGACCTCCGAGCCCGAGGGAGGCGCGAGCGACGACGCCGCTTTCGACTTCGGGGGCTTTCCGGGTGCCGGGCGCGGCGAGGCTGACGAGGACGATGCGACCGACCGAGATGGGAGCGACGACTTCGCCTTCGACCTCGGGGGGAGCAGCGACCGGACGTCGGGCGTGCACGACGCGTTCGATGCCAACACGCCCGCGGCAGGCGCGCCCGTCGCGGGAGCGGGGGCGCAGCGTCCCCAGGAAGCTGTAGAGGACGGTGCAGTCGCAGCGGTGGGCACGGCCGGCGGTGTGCACGTCGCGCAGTTGTTGCGGCGGCGGATCCGGGCGGACGGTTTGACGGCGGTGCTGGCGGCATCGGTGGCAGGATCGGACGCAGCGGACGGTGCGCACGTCGCGCTCGGCGACGTGGTCTATCTCGCGGCTCGCGAGTCGGCCGACCGCCTGGACGGCCGAACCGTCGCCCTGGCGCAGCCGGGAGCGGACGGTCGGCCCGTCACCACCGTTCCCTCCGGAACGCGGCTGCGCGAGGTGGCTGCCGCGCGCGAGGCCGGACGGGGCGACGGTGACGACGCCGGGCTGTGGGTCGTGGACCTGTCCGGCTACGGTCTGGACGAAGGACGCCTGCCGGAGGGTCCGCTTCAGCTGGTGGTCGGCCGCATCGCCCACGACGAGAGCGGCGCCCACGTCTGGCTCACGCTCGCAGGCGAGGTCGCGCCCTCGGCCGGAGCGGCGTTCCTGGAC
>JBBDSD010000070.1:0-1838 GCA_040905065.1 Trueperaceae bacterium
CCACGCCAGCAACGCCGCCAGCGCCGATCCCGGCGCCAGGTCGTGCGGGCCGGGATCGGCGGCACCTCCGCTGGCGCCGCCCTGGACCGGGAGGGCGCGCAGCCCTGCCCGGTCGAAGGCGGGCGTCAGGTGCGCGGCCGCGCGCGCGTCCAGGCCGTGCAGCAGGACCGGGGTGGCGATCGGCGTGGCGGAGGTGGGGGGCGCATGGGCAATGTCCGCGGCGGAGCCGTCGTCGTTCGCGAGCGCACGCATCGCCTCGATCGGCGTGACCAGCGCCAGTCGATGATCCCCGTTCGGGAAGGCGTAGGCGAGCGCGCCGGCCAAGCGTTCCCGGCCGTCGGCGCCCAAGTAGACCGGCGAGCCGCTCATGCCGGCCGCCACGCCACCCGAAGCGTCCAGGAACGGCCCGGAGCCCCGGATCAGCAGCAGGGGCACGCCCAGCGCGTCCGCCTCCTGGATCGCGAGCAGCTCGACCTCGAACCGCGCCACCCCGTCCGGGCCCTCCGTGAGCACGTAGCCGGTCAGTCCGGGACGCGCGTCGGCCAGCATCAGGTCGCGGACCGGGTCGGGCGGTCGCGCCGACAGGTCGTCCTGCGACTGCGCGGCGCCGGTCGCCAAGATCGCGACGGCGGCCAGCGCCAGCGCGAGGCGTAGGGGGGAGGGGCGCATCGGCACGGGCCGGCGAACGATCAGCGCCGAAGGAAGTTGTCGGAGATGAGGGCGTCCTGCAGCACGTGAAGCATGTCCAGCGCCTTGCCGGTCCCCAGCGCGACGCAGTCGGTGGCGTTCTCGGCGACCACGACGGGGATGCCGGTGGTGCGCCGCAGCAGCTCGTCGAAGTTGTGCAGCAGCGCCCCGCCGCCGGTCATGATGATGCCGCGATCGATCACGTCGCTGACCAGTTCGGGCGGCGCCAGCTCCAGCACCCGCCGGACGCCGTCGGCGATCTTCTGGATCGGTTCCTCCAGCGCCTCGACGGTGTCCTCGGTGCGGACCGTGATGGTCTTCGGCAGGCCGTTGATCAGGTCGCGGCCGCGCACCTCGACCTCTTCGTTCGGCTCGCCCTCGACCAGCATGGCGGCGCCGACCTTCATCTTGACCTCTTCGGCGGTGCGGTCGCCGATCAGCAGGTTCTCCTTGTGGCGGATGAAGCGGATGATCGCCTCGTCGAACTCGTTGCCGGCGATGCGGAGCGATTCGGACACCACGATCCCGCCCAGGCTGATGATGGCCACGTCGGTGGTGCCGCCGCCGATGTCGACGATCATCGAGCCGGTCGGTTCGGCGATGTCGACGCCCGCACCGACCGCGGCGGCCAACGGCTCCTCGATCAGGAACGCCTTGCGGGCCCCCACCTCGCGGGTCGCCTGCAGCACGGCGCGGCGCTCCACCTCGGTCACGCCGGACGGGACGCACACCATGATGTGCGGCCGGAAGAAGCGGCCTGGACCGGTGACCACCTTGCGCACGAACGCCTGCAGCATCTTCTCGGTCAGGTCGTAGTCGGCGATGACGCCGTCGCGCATCGGGCGGACCGCGACGATGTTGCCAGGCGTGCGCCCCAGCATCCGGTACGCCTCGTCGCCGACCGCCTTGACCTCGCCGGTATCGCGCACCATGGCGATCACCGACGGTTCGCGCAGCAGGATCCCCTGCCCTTTGACGTAGATGAGGACGGTCGCCGTTCCTAGGTCGACGCCGATCTCCTGCCACGGTCTGAACATGTTCCTGAACATGCGGATGCTCCCCACTTCGGGTTCTGGGACGGTTCGGTAGCGAACGTCGGGCCGGCGTTGCTCGAGCGGCTGCCTGCGGGGCGCGGCGAGGTCGGCCCGCCC
>JBBDSD010000071.1:0-1837 GCA_040905065.1 Trueperaceae bacterium
ACGTGCAGGCCCTTGCCCTTGCGGGTCACGACGTGCAGCATGGTGGGGCCGTCCAGCTTATCGATGTGCTCGAGGTAGTAGAGCACCTCGTGCACGTCGTGCCCGTCGATCGGGCCCACGTAGCGCAGGCCCATGGCGTGGAACGGGTTGTCGCTGTGCGGATCCAGGAAGCGGCGCGCGGCCGACTTGGCGCGGCTGCCGATGTCGGCCAGCGGTTCCCAGACGCCCGACAGGGCGCGCTTCGAGTTGGCCTCGGCGCTCTGCACCCACGGCTTGACCTGCAACTGCCGCATGTAGTGGTTCAGCGCCCCGACGTTTTCGCTGATCGACATCTCGTTGTCGTTCAGCACCACCGTCATGGTCGGCTTGACGTGCCCGATCTGGTTCAGGGCGGCCAGCGCCATGCCGCCGGTGAGGGCGCCGTCGCCAATGACGGCCAGCACGCGGTGATCGTCGCCGCGCGCGTCGCGGGCCAGCGCCATGCCGAAGGCGGCCGCCAGGCTGGTCGAGGCGTGCCCCACCGTGAGCGCGTCGTGCGGAGATTCGCTGCTGGTGGTGAATCCGGCCAGGCCGCCCGGCGTGCGGATGGTGCCCATGCGGTCGCGCCGGCCGGTGAGGATCTTGTGGCCGTACGTCTGGTGACCGACGTCCCATACGAAGCGGTCGCGAGCGCTGTCGAACAGCCAGTGCATGGCGACGGTGAGTTCTACGGCGCCCAGGCTGCTGGCCAGGTGACCGCCGGTGCGGGAGCAGACGCGCACGATCTCGGCCCGAAGCTCGTCCGCGACGCGCTTCAAGTCCTCCCGTGGGACGCGCTTCAGGTCCGCGGGATCGTGAATGTCGTCAAGGGGCGTCATGCCGGTCCTCCTCGCTTCGGTCGCGTCGCAGCGTTCGTTCCGCCGCACTCCCCCGCTCGTTACGGTCGCCCCGGCCCGCCGTGCGTCACGGTACCGGTCGCGGACGGCCGCAACCGTGCCCCGGCCCGCCGTTCGCGCCTCACGGCTGGCGCGGTAGGTCGATCAGGTTCGACTCCAACAGGAAGTGGTCTTGCTCGGTGCGGACCAGGCCCAGGTACGGCGCGAACCAACGTTCCTGCGTGAACTCTTCCGTCACCTCGCCGTCTTCGTCCAGGGTGCGGGTGGTGAAGTTCAGGACGAACACCTCGAACGTGCCGGCCGGTACCGTCACCTCGCGCCGATCGACGACGGTGGTGACGTAGTCGACGTCGAGGACCGAGAAACGGTTCTCGGAGCGTGCGTCGGGAAACTCGGTGGTGACGGTCGTGCTGCCGTCCCAACGATCGCCGACGCGAAGTTCGCGGTCGGGCATCTCGAAGATCGGCGGGTCGTAGCGCAGGATCGTGCCCGGACGTTCGGTGCGCACCAGGTAGGTACCGTCGCTGCGGTGCTCGCGGAACATCCGCATGTCCAGGCCCCGACCCGCCAGGCGCCAGGCGGTCCGCACTTCGCCGGCCAGGACGGTAGGGCCCTCGACCCGCGTCACCACGCGGCCCTCGTCCAGCGAAGCGCGCTCGGGCAGGTAGCTCCAGGTGGCACCGGTCGGGTGCGGGTGGTAGGCCAGCGGACCGGTGGGGGTTTCCGTGACCTGAGCCTGTTCGCGGGCGGTGGGCGCACAGGCGGCCAGGACGGTCGCGATCAGCGCGAGCAGCAGCCAGGCGGTGCGCGGCGCCACGGCCGACCGTGCGCGGCGGGCAGGGCTCAGGTCGGGGAGGGGGGCGCGCCCGGTTCGGTGCATGGGCGTAGGCTACCGCACGTCCTCGGCGTCGTCACGGTCGGGCAGGGCGCCCGGTCTGCGCCCGACGTCGCGTCGGACCACC
>JBBDSD010000072.1:0-1832 GCA_040905065.1 Trueperaceae bacterium
AGCGTCCGGACGCTGCGCGAGCAGCGCGCGGGCGACGCGGACGGCGTGGTCGCGGTCGCGGGGGTCCATCCGCTGGTACAGCTCCCGTTCGACCCGTGGCAGGCGCGACGCGGCCCAGGCGTCGTCCGGTCGGGACCAGGCGGGGCGCATCCCGCGCACCGTCCGTGCGGCGGCGCGCCACGGCCAACTCCACGGTTTCATGCCGCGCAGCGTACCAATGCGGCGCCGGCCTCCCGCACGCCTGCGATATGCTGCATGCCGATTCCATGCGACCTCACCGATCCGTCCCTACCCCCACCGAACGATCCGTCGCCCTTGCCTCCGCTCGACCGGGTTCCCTGCAGCGGCTCGCGCTGCTGCTTCTGACGCTCGCGCTGGCAGGCTTCGGTCCGGCGGCGGCGCAGATCGTGCCCGGCGTCGACGTGCCCTCCGGCCCGACGGGCCTGACCGGCGACGATGCCGAAGCGCTGGCAAACGAGGCGGTCCAGACCTGGCTGGAGCAGGATCCCGCTCCGCTGGCCGACCTGAGCCGCATGGACGCGGAGCAGGTGTGCGAGACGCTACCGGGCCTGTTCGCCGCGCCTCCTCCGCCGGAGGGCACGTTCGTGGATCTGGACGACCGGCGCGAGCGGTCGACCGACGATCCGGACCTGCGCCGCTTCACCTACGCTGCGGAGGTGCCGCCCTCGCGGCTGATGGTGGTCGAGGCGTCGGTCCGTCGCGACGCGGACGGCGAGGGCTGGACGGTCGACCGGGTCGGGTTCCAGTCGGACGGATCCACCGGCCGGCCGTGGCTGCAGACGCGGGAGGCGGGGGTCGGCTTCCTGCTGTTCACGGTGCTGGTGGCGTTGGGCCTGTGGCGCTCGGGGCCGATGCGACGCTGGGTGGCGAACGGCGTGGCGGCGGTTCGGGAGCACCGGCGCCTGGTGGCGTGGACCATGATCGCCGGCTGGGCGTTGGTGGGCCTGGGGTTGACGACCGGCGCGCAGCTGCCCGACGCGTGCGAGCAGGCGGTCGTGACGATCCTGTCCGACACGCTCGACACGCTGGGCGCCACGCAGGCGTTGGCCAGCGGCGACGTGTCGCGCGCGGCGGCGGTGATCTTCTACCAGAACTTCGTGGTCGTGTCGCTCACGGCCCTGTTCGGTAGTTCGCTGCTGCTGGGCCTGCCGGTCTACCTGCTGGCGGGGGTGTCGTTCTTCGCGCAGACGGTCGCGTTCGGCGTGCTGGGGCTGGGCAGCGGACCGCAGCTGGCGTTCGTCGCGGTGTTGTTCGTGCTGGAGTTCACCGCCTACTTCCTGGTGGTCGCCGGTGGCGGCATGATCTTGGGCGGGCTGATCCGGGGCGGCCTGACGGGCCTGGGGCACGGCTACCGCAAGGCGTTCTCGCTGCTGCCGCTGGTCGCCCTGATCCTGCTGGTGGGCGCCTGGTACGAGGCGGCTCTGCTGATGCTCTGACGCGGGTCCCGACCCGTTACGGCGCCATCGCAGCGATCGCCGGCGCCACGTCCAGCAGCGACGCAGCGTGCACGAACCGGTCGGCCTGCGGTCCCCAGGCCAGCAGCGGGACCGGCGCCACGGTGTGCGATCCGTGCCGCACGTCTTCGAGGTTGCCGTGGTCGCTGACCAGCAGGACGGTCAGGTGCGCCGGTCGGGCCTCGGCCAGGCCGTGCACGAAGGCGTCGACCAGTGCCACCAAACGGGCGGCGTCGTTCGCGTCGGCGCGGTGGCCCGCCCAGTCGGTGGTCCACACGTCGAAGAAGGAGAAGGCGTGCCGGCCCGCCAGGTGCGCGAAGCGGCGCCCGGCCGCTTCGGCGCCGGCGGGGGCCGGGC
>JBBDSD010000073.1:0-1816 GCA_040905065.1 Trueperaceae bacterium
CACCGCAGCTGGGGGGCCTGATCGCGGACGTGACCGGCACCTTCACGCTGGTGTTCCTGCTGTCTGCGGTGACGGCCGCGCTCGGCGCAGTGGCTGCGTGGCGCCTGCCGCGAACGGCGTCCCGCAGCGAGCGCGTGGGCGGTGGGCGCAACCGGAGCTGAAGTCCGTCCAGCCAGGGATCAGCGGTGGCGCTCGGCGATCGCCGCGAGGACGAACGTCGGCCGCTGCCCCCTCCGAGTCAACATCGGCCGACCGACAACCCGTCACTCATGTCCGCTCCGACCCCTGCGCACCATGGGTGGCGCGTCGCGGGTCAGGCGCTGGCGCCGTCGTAGCGACGCAGGCCGCGACCCCACGCCCAGCGGGTGACGAGCAGCAGCGCGGCGGTGAAGGCGAGGGCCGTCACCAGCCCGGCGAACGTGAGTCGGCCGGTCACGGCCTGGGCGGGCACGGTGACGGCGAACGCGAGCGGCACGATGACCGTGAAGCCGATGCGCAGTGCCAGCGGGTAGATCGACACCGGCCAACGGCCGGCCTGGTAGAGCCCGGAGAACAACTCCACGATGTGGTCGGCGCGGATGATCCAGAACGAGCTGACGGTCAACACCACCCAGAAGCACCAGACGATCACGGCGCCCAGCACCAGCAGCAGGCTGCCGCCGAACACCCCGGTCCAGGACAGCTCGACGCCCGGTCGCGCGATGGCGACAGCGATCACGCCGAGGCCGACGATGACGTCGACGAGTTTCCAGAACGCGACCTGTCGCACCGACGCCAGCAGCAGCGACCCGGCCGGTTTGAGCAGCAGGAAGTCGAGGTCGCCCTGGGTGACGTCCTCGACCAGCTGGAGCATGTTGGGTTGCACGATCGCCTTGATGACCCCGCCAAGCGCGACGTGGACGCCCAGCACCACCAGCAGCTCGTCCAGCGACCAGCCGGCCAGCGCCTCGGTGTTGGCGAACACCAGCGCGATGACCGCGATCGCGGTCCCGAGGGCGACGAACGACTCGACCAGTTGGAGCCAGAAGTTGACCCGGTACTGCAGCTCGTGCAGTGCGCTGATGCGCAGGTAGCTCCGTGCGATGGTGGGCGCGGTGGTCGCCGAGCCGAGCGTGCCGCCCTCCCCCGCCTCGTCGCGCGTGTCGACCGTGTGCGCCTGCCCGTCCGCCATCAGTTGCCCACTGCCGAGTAGCGCCGCACGGCGCGCTTCCACACCATGGCGCAGATCGCGCTCGACACGCCGATCCATACGACCTGGACCAGCAGCCCCTCGAGCAGCTCGCGGTTGGACAGGTCGGAGACCAGCGACTCGATCGGGAACCCGAAGGTCGAGGCGAACGGCAGCCAGTCGGCCATGGTCTGCGCCCACTCGGGCAGCAGGTCCAGCGGCACCAGCCGTCCGCTGAGCAGCAGCTCGCCCGCGAAGTACAGCTCGAACAGGGCCGTGACGCGCGTGGTCCACAGCGTGACCATCCCGAGCGCGAACAGCAGCAGCGACCGGATCAGGTAGGCGCCCCAGATGGCCAGCGAGAACGTGGCGACCTGCGCGAGGGTGGGCGACAGGGTCGGGCGGAACGCGATGGTCAGTGCCGCGGCGAGCGGTAGCCACAGCACGATCACCACGACCTTCCAGCCGCCGAAGTAGGCGATGTCGTAGTGCAGCGGATGGACCGGCCGCAGGAGCAGCTCGGAGAGCTTGCCGCGCCGGATGCGGTGCTCCCACCCGAACGGCGTGAACACGATGTTCATGTTCCGCACCAGCGTCCACACGATGTAGTACGCGGCGAACTCCCCGGCGGTGTAGCCGCCGACGCTG
>JBBDSD010000074.1:0-1812 GCA_040905065.1 Trueperaceae bacterium
GCCAATGTAGCTCAGCGGTAGAGCAGCCGATTCGTAATCGGCAGGTCGTCGGTTCGATTCCGACCATTGGCTCCAGACATCGTTCGGGCGCCCCGGTCCGTCGCGGGGCGCCCCGGTCGTCGGGCCCACCGCGCCTCCGCGCTCGGCGCGACCAGACCCAGGGCGACACGGTGCACTGGGTCGCGCGGCTCCTGGGCGACAGCAGGCCGGTGGGCACCTGCGGCTTCTACCGCGGCTTCGCGGACGGCGAAGGCGAGATCGGCTACGTGCTGCTCCCCGCCCACCGTGGGCGCGGATTGATGGGCGAAGCGGTCGCCGCGGCGGTGGCGTTCGGCTTCGCCTCGCTCGGGCTTCGGGCGGTGGTGGCCCGTGTGAACCGCCGCGGTCCGTAGCGGCGAGCCAGGTGCGAAATTCCGAACGGCGCCACATCCCCCGGGGGCCTATGCTCGTTGCACGGAGCGCTCGCGAGAGAGCTCGTCCCGGGAGGGAACCCGGTGCGAGCAGTTGGACTCGCACGGCAGAGCGCCGCGCCCGTGGGAGAGGTCCCTAGGTCCATGCGACTCTACTTCGTCCGACACGGCGAACCCGACTACGGCAGCCTCGGATCCCCGAGGCTCGGTACGCGCGCTCACGACATCGCCCCCCTCACGCCGATCGGGCGTGTCCAGATCCAGACCATCGCCCGCGACTTCCGTCTGGCGGAGGCCGACGCGGTGGTGTCGTCCAGTTACGCCCGCGCCCTGGAGTCGGCCGCGCTGCTGGCCCGCGAACTCGGCCGGCCGTTCTACGTCGAGGTCGACCTGCACGAGTGGCGCGCCCATCCCGACCCGGAACGCGAGACCGATCCCGAGTTGCTGCGGCAGGCGGGCGAACGGTTGCGCAACGGCGCCGATCCCGGCGGGGGTCCGTGGGAGACGCTGGATCAGGTGCGCAGCCGCGCCCTGTCGGTCCTGCGGCGCTACCGCCGCTTCGAGCGGATCGTGGTCGTCACGCACGCGGTCGTCATCGGCGCCGTGGTGGGGCGGACCGGCCCGATCGACCACGCCGAGATCGTGCCGTACGATCTGGATCCGGACGCGCCGCTCGCGACGCCGCCGGTCCCGAACCCGACGAACGTTCTGGGTTGACGACCGTGGCCGCGGAGCCACACGGCCTCGCCCCGGTCGCCCTCGCGGAACACGATCGTCCCCTGCGGATACGTCCTGGGTTGCACGGACGCGGCCACGATCCGAAGCACGCGCTCCGACGTGCCGGAGAACAGGGGCACGCGGCGCACGAACGCCAGGAGATCGTCGGACGCGGGTCCCTAGGACGCGGCATCGGGGGTAGAGGAGAACGGTGGACGCATGAAAAAAACCGGAAGTTTCGCACGCACCTGCTACAGTGCGTCTCCGTGCACGACGCGACGCCCACCCTCGCCTGCCACGATCTGCACCGCACCTTCGCCACGCCAGCGGGACCCCTACCGGTGCTTGCGGGCGTGGACCTGGAGGTGCGTGCCGGGCAGATCATTGCCATCCTGGGGCCGTCGGGAAGCGGGAAGACGACGCTGCTGCACCTCCTCGCAGGTCTGGACCGACCCACCCGCGGCGAGATCCACTGGGGCGACCTGCCGATTCACGACCGGCCGCCCCACGCGTTGGCGCGAGAACGCGCCCGCCGCATCGGACTCGTGTTCCAAGACCCGCACCTCCTGAGCGACCTGGACGCCACCGCCAACGTGGCGCTCCCGGGTCGGATCGTGGGACGGATCGACGAAGGCCGCGCCCGCGACCTGCTCGCGCAGGTCGGCCTGTCCGAACGTCTTCGGGC
>JBBDSD010000075.1:0-10984 GCA_040905065.1 Trueperaceae bacterium
ATCTTTGTCTTGCGGGTGCTCGCCTTTGTCCCAAAGTAAGACGGTGGAATCCCGAGCTGGGAGCGAGCTCGCTAACAGCGACCGAACAGTCGCCGAATCGAACAGCGACATTCGGTACAAGACGACCACGACGAAAAAGCGAGGATCGCCGTCTTGCGCGCTCTCGTAACGGGGTACGGCCGGTGTCACGTGAGCCAAGCGACGAAGGTGTCGACCCCCGAACCGAACGCCACTCGCGGCCGGTACCCAAGTTCCGCCTCCGCCCGCCCCACGTCCGCCCACGTCTGCGGCACGTCCCCAGGCTGCTCCGGCTGACGATCGATTACGGCCGTTACCCCTAACGCCGCTTCCAACGCCGCGATCATTTCCGACAGCGTCACGGTGCGGTCGTTGCCGAGATTGAACACCGCGTACCGCTGGCGGCCGTACCCCATCGCGGCTCGCACGCCGTCCACCGTGTCGCTGACGTAGGTGTAGTCGCGCCGCGTGGTTCCGTCGCCGTAGACGGGGATCGGCTCGCCGGCCCGCATCTTGCGTGCGAACTTGTGGATCGCCAGGTCGGGCCGTTGCCGCGGCCCATAGACGGTGAAGAACCGCAGCGCCACGAAGCGGATCCCGTACAGGTGCGCATACACGTGGCCCAGCAGTTCGCCGGACACCTTCGTCGATGCGTACGGACTGATCGGGCGCAACACCGCATGATCCTCGCGCCACGGCACCTCCGGATCCACGCCGTACACGCTGGACGACGACGCGAACACGAACTGCGGCGTCCCCCACCGACGCGCCAACTCCAGCAGGTGCTGCGTACCCATCACGTTCACCTGCTGGTATCCGACCGGGTCCTCCAGACTGGGGCGCACGCCTGCGCGAGCGGCCAGGTGCACGATCACGTCGTACTCATTGTTCAGCTCGCGCTGCAGCACCTCCGCGTCGCGCAGATCGGCGCGCACCAAGCGGTACGCGGGATGCTGCAGGTGCGACGCGACGTTGCGTTCCTTGGTCTTGGGATCGTAGAAATCGTGGAACGAGTCCAACACCGTCACCCGCCAATCGCCCTCGGCCAGCAACCGGTCGACCAGGTGACTGCCGATGAAGCCGGCGCCGCCCGTGACCAGCGCATGCTTCACCGACCGATCCCCTGATAGGTCAGTCCTGCAGCACGCACGTCATCGGGATTCACCCAGTTGCGAGCGTCCAGCAGCAGATCGCCGCGCATGACGGCCCGCAGTTCGGCCCACGGCAGCGTGCGGTACTCGGTCCAATCGGTGACGATCACCAGCGCGTCGCAGTCGCGCGCCAGCTCGCTCGCGTTCTCGGCGTACGTGACGGGCAGATCGGGATGGAACCGCTGCGCGGCCGGCATGGCGACCGGATCGTGCACCCGCACCTGCGCACCCTTCTCGCTCAGCACCTCGATCAAGGTCAGGGCGGGCGAATCACGCAAATCGTCGGTGTTGCCTTTGAACGCCAGGCCCAAGAGCCCGATGGTGGTGCCGCGCAACACCTTGAGGTGCGCCTGCAGCTTGTCGACCACCGCGACGCGCTGGCGCCGGTTCGCCTCGATGACGCTCTTCACGATGCCCATGTCGTACCCATACCCGGCAGCCGTCGTGACGATCGCGCTGGTGTCCTTCGCGAAGCAGCTGCCACCCCAGCCGATGCCGGCGTGCAAAAAGCGCGGCCCGATCCGGTCGTCCAGGCCGATCGCGCGCGCCACCTGCGTCACGTCCGCCCCGACCCGCTCCGCCAGGCCCGAGAACTCGTTGATGAAGCTGATCTTGGTCGCCAGGAAAGCGTTGGCGGCGTACTTGGTCAGCTCCGCCGAGGTCGTCGTCGTCGTAATCATCGGCGGCAGAGGCGCCCGGTCGGGACGGGGCGCGGCGGGGGGTGGATCGAACGATTGTTCGAGCAGCGGCGCGTACAGCTCGCGCAGCATGGCGAACGCCTCCTGCGACTCCGCCCCCACCACGATTCGATCTGGGTAGAGGCTGTCCCGCACGGCGCGGCCTTCGGCCAGGAACTCGGGGTTCGAGGCCACGTGCACCTCGGCCTCCACGCCTCGTTCCTGCAGGGTGCGGCGCACGATGCCGTCCACGTGACGAGCGCTGCCGATCGGCACGGTCGACTTGTTCACGATCACCAGCTTGGCCCCGGAAACGACCCGCTCCGCCACCTCCCGCGCCGCGGCGTCCACGTACGCCATGTCCGCTTCCCCGTTGTCCTTCGGGGGCGTACCGACCGCGATCACGACCACGGTGCGGCCGTCCAGTTCGGGAATCTCGCCCTGGAACGCCAACCGCTTCGCCGAAGCAGCCAACAAGTCGTCCAGACCCGGCTCGTGAATGGTGGCACGACCGCAGCGCAACTGCTCGACGATCGCGGGGTTCTTGTCGACACAGATGACGTCGTGCCCGACGTAAGCGAGGGCCACGCCGGTCGTGAGCCCTACGTATCCGGTTCCGATGATGACGACGCGCATGGGGGGCACTGCCTTTCGGGCCGGACGACGCAGTTGCGCCGGAAACTGCAGCTTCGGTTAGGAGGTCGGTGCCGGTTCGGAGCGATTCGCGGTAGCGTTCGGTGCACCGTGACCATCCGCTTCGCCCCGAACCGGCGCGTTCGGTGCGCCACCATACCCGAGGGGGATTGCCCCTTATGGCGCATTCGACCGCGGCGGTCCCACACTGGCGGTACATTCGGGGGCGGCGGCGCGCCCGCGAACCGCAGACGCCCCCTGCAGCACCTCCTACCGAGACGAAGACTTGTGACCCGATCCCCGTGACCCGACCTAGATCCCCCCTGCTGACCCCGCGCACCGCCTTCCTGGCCGGCCTGTCCCTGGCGCTGCTTCCCGCGGTCGGTCCGTTCGTGGCGGTGATGCTGCTGATCGGGCGGGGATGGTCGCTCGACCCGCGCGACCGGCTCTGGGCCGCCGCCGCGTTGCTGTTCGGGCTGGCGTCAGGCGTCTCGGGCGGAATCGTGCAGGGTTTGGTCGGAACGTTCACGATCGTGGGCCCGTGGATCGTGTTCCGCAGCTTCGCCGAACTCCGTTCGCTCGACGTGGACCCGCGATCGAAGGGAGCTGCCGCGGCCGGCCTGCTGACCGGGTTCGCGGCGGTGGTGGTCGGGGGCCTCGCACTCTCGGTCCAGTCGGTCGACGTGACCACCGCGCTCACGGCGGCAACGGCGGTGGCGTGGGACGGCGCGCCCGCCACGTTCGGGCATGCGGTGCTGGTGCTGGGCGTCCTGATCGCGGTGGTCACGCGCGAGCACCGGCTGGCGCCGGGCGCGGCGCTGGGCCTGGCCGCGCTGGGGGTGGTAATCAGCGGCAACCGTGAGGCGGCGGTCGCCTGGACGGCGGCAGCCGCGATCCTGGCGGCGACCGGCGTGCCGCGGGCGCGCTGGCAACGGGGCGTGGGCACGATCGTGTTGGCGGTGATGGCGCTGATCGCGCTGGGGCTCTCGCCCTGGCTGGGCATCGGCCGGATCGGCTTCACGATCGCCGGCGGCGGTGCGGCCGGGGGCGGAGCGGCCGGCGACGGGGCGGCCGGCGGCGCGCCCTCCCGCAATCTGTTCGTCGGGACCGAGCTGCCCGACGGCGACTGGTGGGACGACCGCTGGGTTGACGTGTCCAGCGAGACGGTCCGCGTCGGCGACCGGCCGTTGACCGCCTACCGCGTCGAGAAGGACGGCGGCGAGCAGTGGCTCCGGCTGCAACAGCTGGTGCGGCTGACGCCGGGCGCGACCTACACCCTCAGCGCCTGGATCGACGTGGCCACCGAAGGCGTGCCCGGATTCCAGGGATGGGGCGAGCCGGCGCGGACCGGCGCGAACGCGGCCGGCGACGCCGCACCCTTCTTCGTGGCCGGAGCGTGGCGTGCCGGCGACTGGACGGCGAACGTCTCCGGCCCCGGCCGGCTGGTGGGGCACGAGGTGGTCGACCGGGACCGCGACTGGCGGCGGGTCGCCGTCACCTTCGCGTACGACGGTCCCCAGCCGCTCCCCTGGTTCGTTGGGTTCGCCCCCGACGCGCGCGACACCGACCCGGACGCGCCCACCGTGCCCGGCCGCATGGCGGGACTGCAGCTCGAGGAGGGCGAAGCGGCGACCCCGTACCAGCCGGGCGGACCGCTGGGCGGACTCAGCTTCGCGTACGCCCGCGCGCCCCTGTGGGACGCCGCCTGGCACGGCTTCCTGCAGCGGCCCTGGTTCGGTTGGGGGCCCGACGCGTTCCCTGAGCTGATGAGCGAGCGGCGACCGGGGGTCGAACAGCGCCAACTGCTGCCCGCGCACGCCCACAACTTGGTGCTGCGCACCCTCTCCGAACAGGGCCTGGTGGGTCTGGCGGGCACGGTCCTGCTGCTGATCGCGTTGTTCGGGCCGGCGTTCCGCAGCCGGGACGTGGGGATGCAGGCGGTGCTGGCCGCGGTGCTGATCCTCAACCTGTTCGACGCGACGCTTTGGTCCGGCAGCGTGCTGTTCCCGTTGGCGGCCGCGGCCGGTTGGCGTCAGGCCGGCCGCGCACCGTTGCGTGCGGGAGGGATCGACAACGCCCGCCAGGCGGCGGTGCGGGTGGGCCTCGCGCTCGGCGACGTAGCGGCGGCGGGCGCCGCGTTGGGCGTGGCGCTAGGCGTGACGCAGGCGCTCGCCTGGCTCGGCTCCGACGCGGCGCAGATCGCGCCGGTCCAAGTCGGTCCCGCCCTTCCGTACGCGCTGGCGCTGTGGCCAGCCCTCGCGTGGCGGGAGGGCCTGTACCCCGGCTACGGCCTCACGCCGCCGCAGGAGCTGGCCAAGCAGACCGCGACTGCCACCTACGCAGGACTATTGTTCGTCGGCGGCACGCTGCTGTTCCCGGGCGACCTGGGGCTGCCTACCGGCACCTTGCTGATCTTCCTGGCGGCGACGTTCGTGACCGGACCAATCGTGCGCGCACTCGCCAAGCGGACGCTGCACGCCGCGGGCATGTGGGGCCGCGCGGTGGTGATCCTGGGCGCGGGCGACACGGGCGGCCGCATCGCGCGGGCGCTATTGCGCGACCCGTTGGACGGCCTGCATCCGGTCGCCTTCTTCGACGACGATCCGGCGCTGCACGGCAAGCGCCTGCACAATGTTCGCGTGCGCGGCGACCTGAACACGGCGTACGCCTTCTCGCGGCGGCACGGGGTGCACCACGCCATCGTGGCGATCCCCAGCATCGGGGCGGAGAAGCTGGACCGCCTGGTCGCCACCACCGGCCGGGTCTTCCGCCGCGTCCGCTTCGTGCCCAAGCTGGGCGACCTGCCGTCGGAAGAGGTCACCGCCAGCGAGATGGACGGCATGCTCACGCTCGAGGTCAGGAACGGCCTGTACGCCCCCGCCAACCGCGCGGCCAAGCGAGCCACGGACCTGCTGGGTTCCGTCGTGCTGCTGACGCTGCTCTCCCCCGTTCTAGCGGCGCTGTGGGCGTGGGTGCGGCTGGACAGCCCGGGTGGAGCGCTGTACGCCTCGGAACGGGTGGGGCAGGGCGGCCGGATCTTCCCGTGCATCAAGTTCCGCACCATGCACCGCGACGCCGAAGCGCAGCTGCAGCGCCTGATGGCGTCCGACCCGGCCATCCGCGAGGAGTACGAGCACTGGCACAAGCTCGAACACGACCCCCGCATCACCCGCGCCGGCCGCTTCCTGCGCCGCACCAGCCTGGACGAACTGCCGCAGCTGTGGAACGTCCTGCGCGGCGAGATGAGCCTGGTCGGCCCTCGCCCTTACCTGGCGAGGGAGCTGCCCGACATGGGCCGCGCGGGCGAGGTGATCCTGCAGGCCAAGCCGGGCATGACCGGCTACTGGCAGGTGTCCGGCCGCAGCAGCATTCCGTTCGCGGAGCGCCTGCGGATGGAGTCGTACTACGTCCGCAACTGGTCGATCTGGTGGGACGTGATCCTGCTGCTGCGCACGCCGATGGTGCTGATCCGCAAGCGCACGGATGCGAAGTAGGCGATGCTGGTGACCATGGACACGTCCGCGTCGGATCACGCCACCGCGGCGCCCAAGAGGAATCCGGTCCTGCTCGTCACCGGTTCGGGCGGTCGCTTGGGCAGGGAGATCACCAGCGACGGACGTGCAGCTCGCCGATTGCGCGATGCTTGGACCGTCGTTCCTGCCCGCACCGGAGACGGTGACGTACGCGACGCCGAAGCGGTACGTGCCCTCGTGGCTCGCCACCGCCCCGCCGCGATCCTCCACGCTGCCGCCTACACCGACGTCGCAGGAGCGGAGCGCGAGCGGCTCGAGGCCTGGTCCACCAACGTCGCCGGCACGCGACACGTGGCGCACGCCGCGAACGACGTGGGCGCCGTACTGATCCACGTGAGCAGCGACTACGTGTTCTGGGGCGGAGACGACCGACCCGGCGGCGGCTACCGGGAGTCCGACCCGCCCGGTCCGGTACGCAACTACTACGCCCTCACGAAGCTCGCTGCCGAGGAGGCCGCCCGCAGCGCCGAGCGACGCCTGATCGTCCGCACCAGCTTCCGCGAATCGGTCTGGCCGCACCCCGCCGCGTTCACCGACCTGTTCACCAGCCAGGACTACGTCGACGTGATCGCGTTCCAGTTGACGCAGCTCCTCGCGAACCTATCCGACGCGCTCGCACGCCTCGATGCAACCTACGGCGCCTCGAGCCGCGTCCTGCACCTGGCGACGGAGCGGAAGAGCGTGTTCGATCTCGCCCGGCGACGGAACCCGGAGGTGCAGCCGGGCCTCCGGGCCGACGTGTCGGTACCGCTTCCCGAGGACATCTCCCTGAACGTGGAGCGCTGGACCGCGCTGCGTGCGAAGATCACGAACACCGCTCGGGAGGACACATGAACCCGCACCGACCATCAGCACGCCCTCGACGCCGATCCCGCCAGCCGTCCTGATGCCGACCTTCGAGCCCCTGGACCCGCCGGGCCTGCTCCGCGTCGTTCCCGACGTGCACGGCGACGACCGAGGCTTTTTCGCAGAACGATGGTCGGCCAAGGACCACGCTCCACACGGGATTCCGACGTTGGCGCAGGTGAACCACTCGCGCTCCGCCCGTGGCGTAGTGCGGGGATTGCACTGGCAAGCACCGCCGACGCCGCAGGGAAAGCTCGTGTGGGTGGCGCGAGGCGCGATTCTGGACGTAGCGGTCGACCTGCGGTCCGGATCGCCGACGTTCGGTCGCTGGGCGACGCTCGAACTGACCGATGCGAACGCGCATCAACTGTGGATCCCGTCCGGATTCGCGCACGGGTTTCGAGTCCTCAGCGACGTGGCCGACGTGCTGTACGGAACCGATGCGCCGTTCTCGATCGACGCCGATCGGAACGTCGCATGGAACGACCCGGACCTGCACGTCGATTGGGGCACGTTCGAGGAAGCCCAGCCGGTCCTCTCCACGAAGGACGCCGCCGCTCCGCGGTTGGCCGACCTGAGCGAGAACGATCTCGTACCGTGGGAGGAGCCGGCGGCCTCGAGTATTCACAAGACAGACGCACGATGACGCAGGAGGAACACGTGAACGACAGCGGCAACGGAAATCGTGGTTCGAGCGACGCTGGACGGGAAGCGATCGCGCCCGTCACGCATGAACACCCAGCCTGGCCGATGCTTGCACCCGACGCAACGCTCTTGGTCACCGGCGGCGCCGGATTCATCGGCAGCGCCCTGGTGCGAGAACTGCTGGACACGACCGATCACACGGTCGTCACGTTGGACGCCCTCACCTACGCCGGGCACCTCGCGAGCCTCGAGGACGTCCTCGACCACCCGCGCCACACCTTCGTGCGGGGCGACGTCGCCGACGAGACCACCGTCGACGCGGCGTTCGCCGAGCATCGTCCCGACGCCGTCCTCCACCTCGCGGCCGAGAGTCACGTGGACCGCAGCATCGACGGTCCCGCCGAATTCCTGCGCAGCAACGTGACCGGCACCTTCGTCCTGCTGCAGGCCGCGCGTGCCGCCTGGGGCGAGCGACGCGACGTGCGCTTCGTGCACGTCAGCACCGACGAGGTGTTCGGCAGCCTCGACCCGAACGACCCACCGTTCCGGCCCAAGACGCGCTACGACCCGCGCAGCCCGTACGCTGCCAGCAAGGCGGCTAGCGATCACCTGGCGCGCGCCTGGCTGCACACGTACCGCCTCCCGACGCTGGTCACGAACTGCGCGAACAACTACGGGCCTCGCCAGCACCCCGAGAAGCTGGTGCCGACGCTGATCCGCAAGGCGGCCGCCGGGCGCGAGCTGCCGATCTACGGCGACGGCGGGCAGGTGCGGGACTGGCTGCACGTCCGCGACCACGCGCGCGGCCTGACCGCGGCCGTGCAGCGCGGAACGCCGGGAACGACCTATCTGTTCGGCGCACGCACCGAACGCACCAACCTTCAGGTCGCCGAGGCCGTCTGCGAGGCCATGAATGAGTTGCATCCCGACCGCGCCCCGCACGACCGACGGATCCGGCACGTCGATGACCGGCCCGGCCACGACCGCCGCTACGCGATCGACCCGAGCGCAGCCGAAACCGAGTTGGACTGGCGTCCGGAATCCACCTTCCGCGACGGGATCCGCGCCACGATCGACTGGTACCTGCGAAACGAGGCTTGGACGCGAACGGTCTTGGACGGCAGCGACGACCTACCCCGCCTAGGCACGGCGATCGCGGGGGACGAATGCGTGACGCGGTGAAGGGCATCGTCCTGGCCGGCGGCAGCGGCACCCGACTGCACCCGATGACCACCTCGGTCAGCAAGCAGCTGCTACCGATCTACGACAAGCCGATGATCCACTACCCTCTCAGCACCCTGATGCTGGCCGGCATCCGCGAGATCCTGCTGATCACCACGCCGCACGACCGGCCGCTGTTCGAGCGGCTGCTGGGCGACGGCTCGCAGTGGGGCCTCGACCTGAGCTACGCCGAACAGCCGGAACCGGGCGGCCTGGCGCAAGCGTTCCTGATCGGCGAGCGCTTCGTCGGCAGCGAACCGGTCGCGCTGATCCTGGGCGACAACCTGTTCCACGGCTACGGCCTCACCGGCATGCTGCGTGACGCCGCCACGCTCACCAGCGGCGCCCGCGTGTTCGCCTACCGCGTCGCCGACCCCCGCCGCTACGGCGTGGTCGCCTTCGACGCGCAGGGCACCGCGACCGACATCGAAGAGAAACCCGAACGGCCCAAGAGTCCCTACGCCGTCACCGGCCTGTACTTCTACGACTCCGACGTGGTCGAGATCGCCAAGGGCCTGACCCCCTCCCCCCGCGGAGAGCTCGAGATCACCGACGTCAACCGCGCCTACCTCGACCGCGGCGACCTGACCGTCCAGACGATGGGCCGCGGCATCGCCTGGCTGGACACCGGCACGCCCGACGCGCTGCTGCAGGCCGCCACCTACGTCCAGACCCTCGAAGCGCGGCAGGGATTCAAGATCGGTGTGCCGGAAGAGGTCGCCTGGCGGAACGGGTGGATCGACGATGCACAGCTGCTGCGGTTGGCGGAGGGGGCGGCGAAGTCGACGTACGGGGCGTACTTGCGGGCGTTGGTGGAAGAAACGAGGCGGCTGACGTGAGCAGCGGCGTTTGCGACCGGGCGAGCGCCGCCACTACGATCCAGTTCCGTTGCGCACCTCAGGACCACCTTCGGCGACGGCGAGGATCTCGGGCACGAGGAAGACCCCTGCTCGACGGCCTCGCCCGCTGCGTAGGGTCTGGACGATTCCGGCCTCGCGTAGGACGTTCAGAATCCGGTTGGCGGTCGGCGCGGGAATCCTGGAGTCGTCGCGCAGGGTCGTAGCCTTGAAGATCGGAGACTGGAACACGAAGTCCACGGCGCGGATCGCGTACTGCGAGCGGGTGAGGTCCACGAACTCCTTCTTGTAGCGCTCGTAGAGGTCGAGAATGGCGCGGGCTCGCGCTTCGTTCTCTCGAGCCTGCTCGATCACGCCTTCCAGGAAGTAGGCGCACCATTCCGTCCACGCCCCGTCGCGCGACACGGCGCGGAGGCGCTCGATGTACACCTCTCGGTTTCGCTCGAAGTAGCCGCTCATGTAGAAGTCGGGGCTGCTCAGCAGGTCACGCGCGTACAGGAACAAGGGAATGAGCATCCGGCCGAGGCGACCGTTTCCGTCTTCGAATGGGTGGAGGGCCTCGAACTCGGCGTGTGCGATGGCGAGTTGCACGAGCGGCTCGGGCTGCCGGAGATCCAGGAGATGTCGTTCCCACGCGTCCATCCCGGCGGCGAGGTGCTCGGGCGCGACGGGAACGAAGGATGCATCGTCGATGGCACAGCCATCCGGCCCGATCCAATTCTGCTCCGTTCGGTAGGCGCCAGGTTCCTTGCGCTGCCCGCGGACGCCTTCCATCAGGATCGCGTGCGTCGCGCGCAGGAGGTGTTGCGACAGATTGCGAGCTTCGAGACTCTTGGACGCCGCCGTGAGGGCCCGGCGGTAGTTGGCGACCTCTTCGATATCGTCGCGCTTCGACCGGGTGAGCCTCGAGGTATCCGCGTCCGCCTCGACCTCGAGAACCTCTCCCATCGTGACGTGGGTACCTTCGATCTTCGACGACAGGACCGCTTCTCGCGTGGTGAGCGGCGCGAGCAGGAGCGACGCATTGGGAATCGCGGCGATCAGAGCGTTGTAGGCGCCCAGAGCGCCGCGCGCGTCGCCGATGCGCGTCACGAGTTCCGCGTAGTCGATTCGACCTGGCGGGAAGTCGCCCAGGTGGTAGCGAACGGGCATGCCTTCGAACCTCCACGAGCGGGTGTGGGACAGGGCGTAGGACCTGCAGTGGCAGTCGCATCCATCCTACGAACCCGACACCTTGCGTATCATATCCGACGCTTGGCGAGTCACAACGTACCTTGCCGTGAACGCGTGATGCACAAACCGACATCGTTCCTCGTCGAGCTTCTTCTCTATCCTTCGTACGTAGCAGAGCGCCATCGATGGTCGTGACGGTGTCGACCGACGGAGGTGCCGGAACGCGTGCG
>JBBDSD010000076.1:0-10133 GCA_040905065.1 Trueperaceae bacterium
CCTGATCGAACTGGCCGGCCGCAACGCCCGCAACGCCGTCGACGCCGAGCTGGCCCGCCTCGAGCGTCGCGGCGAGGCGCCCGGCGTGAAGGAGCTGACGCAGGCGCTGGAGCTGAAGGAGCCGGCCTGGCGGATCGAGGGGTACGACGTCAGCAACCTGATGGGCAGCCACACCGTCGCCTCGATCGTGGCGTTCGAAGGGGGCCGACCGAAACGGTCGGACTACCGCTCGATGCGCATTCGCGACCTGGACAAGCCGGACGACTTCTTCAGCCTGCACCAGGCGCTGGTGCGGCGCTTCACCGGTCGCCTGGCGGAGCGCCTGCCGGAACCGGACCTGCTGTTGATCGACGGCGGTAAGGGACAGGTGTCCAGCGCCCGACGAGCGCTGCGCGAAGCGGGCATCACCGTGCCGATCGTGGGTCTCGCGAAGCGGGCCGAGACGCTGATCCGCGAGGACGGCCGCGAGCTGCACCTGCCGCTCACCCATCCCGCCCTGCGCCTGCTGGTCCACGTCCGCGACGAGGCCCACCGCGTCGCCGTGGGCGGAAACCGCACCGGTCGCGGACGAGCCGCGACGAAGAGCGTCCTGGACGAGGTGTCCGGCATCGGTCCCAAGCGCCGGGATGCGCTGCTGGCCAGCTTCTCCAGCGTGGATCAACTGCTGGCGGCGGACGAGGCCACCCTCGCCGCGGTGCCCGGGGTGGGGCGCAGCGCCGCCGCCGCCGTCCGCAGCTGGGCCCGCCGGGAGCTGGAACTCGTCGACACGGCGGCCGCCGACCGCGCGGGCTCGGAGGCGGACGACGCCGCGACGCGCGATGCGAAGCGCGAAGCGACGCCCGAAGCGACGTCCGAAGCGACGTCCGAAACCACGCCGTGAGCGACGCGACCGGTGGGGACGCGCCGGACGCGAGCGGCGGCCCGACCGACCTGGCAGCGCGCCTCCGGCATGCGGTCGCCGATGCGGCCCGCTCGCTGGGCAGCGAGGTGGTGGCGTCGCGCAGCGAGCCCGCCCGCTCCGGCCGCTTCGCCGAGCTGCCGCCCGATCTGCCTCCTGCGCTCCGCGCTGCGCTCGCCGAGCGCGGCATCGTCCGGGCGTACGCCCACCAGCGCACCGCCTACGACGCCTGGGGCGAAGGCCGCGACGTGCTGGTCACCACCGGCACGGCCAGCGGCAAGAGCCTGCCGTACCAGCTGCGGATCGTGACCGACCTGTCGAACGATCTGGACGCGACCGCGCTGCTGCTGTTCCCGACCAAGGCGCTGGCGCACGACCAGGCCGCCTCGCTGAAGCGTCTGGCACGAGACGCAGGCTGGCCGGACGGCGCGGTCGCCCTGTACGACGGCGACCTGCCGACGCACCGTCGCCGCGCGGTACGCGGCGCGGTGCGGGTTCTGGTCACGAACCCCGACATGCTGCACGCCGGCATCCTGCCGCACCACGCGCTATGGGCTCGGTGGGCGGCCGGACTGCATCGCATCGTGATCGACGAATTGCACGCCTATCGCGGCGTGTTCGGCGGCCACCTGGCCGGCGTGCTCCGCAGGCTCCGGCGGATCGCCTGGGCGTACGGGGCGCGACCGACCGTCTACGCCACCAGCGCCACGCTCGGCAATCCGGTCGAGCACGCCGCCCGGGTGATCGGAGGCGAGGTGCTGCATCTGGACCGGGACGACGCACCGCGACCCGGCCGGGAACTACGCGTGGTTCGGCCGCCGTGGCTGGACCGAGAGCTGGGCCTCCGCCGGCCGCCCCTGGCCGAGGCCGCCTCGCTGGCCGAACGGTTGGCGCATCACGGCCTGCAGGTGCTGGTGTTCGCGGACGGTCGCCAGGGCGTCGAGGAGGCGGTGGTGCAGCTGCGCGGCCGCATGGACGGCGTGCGCGCCTACCGGAGCGGCCTGCTGCCGGCCGAACGGCGCGCCATCGAGGCGGAGCTGGCCGACGGACGGGCCCGCGTGGTGGTCGCCACCAACGCGCTCGAGCTGGGAATCGACGTGGGCGGGATGGACGCCGTGGTCAGCGCCGGGTGGCCCGGCTCGACCTCCGCGTTCCGGCAACGGATCGGGCGCGCCGGTCGCGGCACGGCGCCCGGCCTGGGCGTGCTGGTGCTGGGGTCGGACCCGCTGGACGCCTACCTGGCGCAGCATCCGGAGGTCGCGTTGGGCGCACCGTCGGAGCGGGTGCTCACCGATCCCGATCACCTGCTGTTGGCGCTCGATCACCTGCGCTGCGCCGTGTTCGAGCGCCCGTTGGCGCCGGGGGAGCGGTTCGGCGGGTTCGACGGGGAGCAGGTCGCCCTGCTCGCCGAGCAGCTGGTCGCCGACGGCGAGGCCCACCGGGCGGAGGGGCGGACCTACTGGATCGGCGAACGTTACCCCGCCGAGCGCGTGTCGCTCCGGAGTGCCGTTCGCGACGAGGTGCGGCTGGTCACGATGGACGGTGCCTCGGTCGGCCAGGTCGACGGCCCCAGCGCACGCTGGATGACGCACCCCGGCGCGGTGTACCTGCACGACGGCACGCCGTACCGGGTGGAGACGCTGGACCTGGAGCGGCGCGAGGCCCGCCTGGCGGCGACGGACGATCGCTTCGCCACCCGCGCCACCCGCACGACCGAGGTCCGCCCGGAAGGGCCGACGACGGACGTCGAGGTGCCGGGCGCCACCGTACGGGTCGGGGAGGTGTCCGTGACCGACACCGTCACCGGGTACCGGCTTTTGCGGCGCGCGACCCGCGAGATGGTGGAGCGCCGACCGTTGGAGCTGCCGCCGTACCGGCTGCGCACGCGCGCGTACGCCGTCGTTCCGCACGATCCGGTGGTGGCGACCTGGCGCGAGCAGGGCGCGTGGACGTCCGACCCCAACGCGTACGGTCCGGGCTGGCCCCGCTTGCGGGCACGGATCGTGGAGCGGGACGGGCACGCCTGCCGGCACTGCGGGACGCGAGCGGCCGCGGGTGGACCGCTGCACGTGCACCACCTCGTGCCTTTCCGCGCGTTCGCCGACCGGCGTGACGCCAACCGCGAGGCGAACCTGGTGACGCTCTGTCCTGCCTGCCACCGGCAGGCGGAACGGGGCGTACGGATCCGCAGCGGCCTGGCGGCGGTCGCGCACGTGGTCCGGTCGTTGGCTCCGCTGATCGTGACCTGCGACGCCCGCGACCTGGGCGTGACCGCCGATCCGGCGAGCGCCATCGCGAACGGACGCCCGGCCTGGGTGATCCACGAGACCGTGCCGGGCGGCGTCGGGCTGGTCGACGTGCTGGCCGAACGGCACGAGGTCCTGATGCGCGCGGCGCGGGAACGGGTGCGGGACTGTCCTTGCCGGGACGGGTGCCCGTCGTGCGTCGGGCCGGCCGGCGAGGAGGGGCACGCCGGCAAGGACGAGGCCGCCGCCTTGCTGGCCGTGCTGGCGCCGGAAGGGGCCCGGTCCCTGGGCGACCCTCCGTCGACGACGCCGGGAGCGCGGGCGTCCACGGGCGCGCCCGAAGATCCGAATCGCGAGGCGTTGCCGTGAGCGACCTGCTTCAGCGTCTGCGGGCGTTGCGCGGCGAGGCGCCGGCGAGCGAGGGCTCGCCTCCCGCGCCGTCTGCGTCGCCCGCGTCGCCGCGGGCCGATTACGGGCCGTCGGCCGCGCGGCTGGGCGCGGAGGTGGTCAACGGTCCGGACGGCAGCCACCTGCTGCGGCGTCAGTCGTACGGGCGGGACGCGCGGCACGGGTCCGCGCCGATCGGGGCGAGCGGCCCGGCAGCGTCGGTGCACCCGTGGTTCTTCCCGGTGCAGGCGCATGCGGTGGCGGACGGCCCGGTCGCGTTCGTCGATGCGGAAACGACGGGACTGGCGGGCGGGACCGGTACCTACGCCTTTCTGGTCGGCGTCGGCACGCACGGACCGGATGGGTTCGAGGTGCGACAGGTTCTCCTGCCCGGCCCGCAGCACGAACGATCGCAGTTGCTGGCGGTCGCGGCGCTGCTGGCGGACGCGGCGGCGGTGGTGAGCTACAACGGTGCCAGCTTCGATCTGCCGCTGTTGCGGACGCGGTTCGCGCTGCACGATCTGCCCGACCCGTTCGCGGCGAGGCCGCATCTGGACCTGCTTCCCTGGGCCCGCCGCCTGTGGCGCCTTCTGCTGCCGTCGTGCACCTTGGCGGAGGTGGAGCGAGCGGTACTGCAGGTGCGCCGCGAGCACGGCGACGTGCCCGGCGCGGAGGTTCCGGCCCGGTACCGGGCGTTCCTTCGCACCTCGGACGCGGAGGGATTGCGTGGCGTGCTGGCGCACAACCGGGACGACGTGGTCGCGCTGGCCGCCCTGCGGGCGCGGATCGAAGCGACGCTCATGTGGGCGGCCGGAGCGGACGTTTCGGGTCCGACGCACGCGGTGGAACGCTACGGCATCGGTCGTCACCTGGAGGCGACCGGCCGGACCGAAGCGGCGCTCCGCTGCTACCGCTCCGCCGAGCGCGACCACCCGCCCGCCGCCTGGGACGCCGCGCGGTTGCTGCGTCGCAGCGGGCGCGCGAGCGAGGCGGTCGAACGTTGGCACCGGCTGGCGGGCGACGGCGACGCGCGCGCCTGGATCGCGCTGGCCAAGCACCACGAGCATCGCCTGCGGGATCCGCACGGTGCGCTACGTGCCGTCCGGCACGCCGAGAGGACCGGCGGCGCCCGCTACGACGACCTGGCGTCCCGTCGGGCGCGACTGGAAGCGAAGCGCGACGGACCCGGCTGAAGCCGCATCGCGCCGCCGCAGCCCTTGTGCCGATACGCGGACGGCGGGTGCTTGGGCCGCCGATAGAGCGGAACCTCGTGATTGCAACGCTGGCAGATCATGATCCACGGAGCCGGCGCGATCGGTCCTGCGGCGCAGGTGGCGCGCGGTGCGGCGCCCACCTCCCGGGCCACGCGTCGCCAGAGCGGACCGTGGTTCATGGCGGCGCGACCGTGGCGAAGGAAGGCGACGGCGTGCGCGACCTCGTGCAGCAAGGTGTCCTCGATCACGGCGTCGGTCACGGCGTCGGTCACGGCACCCGTACCTTCGCCGGTCGGGGCGCGCATCGGACCGTCGGCGGGGACGTCCTCCGTCTCGGTGGCCGCGGTGCGTCGGCCGGGGGCGTCGAGGCCCACCGCCTCGATCAGGTGGCGGCTGAGACGGACCGTGCCGTGCCGTGCTCCGGCGCGTACCCGGGTGGTGCCGAGGGTGCGCTTGCCCCGCCCGAAGCCGAACGCCCAATCGTGCAGGCCGTGCGCCAGCATGACCTCCGCGGCGTGGAGCTCCCACGCGGCGAACGCCGGGCCGGTCGGTCGGGGCCGTACCAACCAGATGCGTCCCTGCGACCGTTCGTGCAGCGCGAAGGTGCGTACGCCGGGACGAAGCAGACCGGCCGGCGGAATCTGCGGGAGGGTGCCTGGGGACGACGGGAAGCGGTCCATGGTCGGAAGGCTACCCCGCCGGTCCGTCCGTCGCGCCGGCCGCAGGGATCGTTGCCGAACGGGTTCGGGACGGGGACCCAGGCGCGGCCCGACCGGGCATCGGCGGCGGGTATGCTCGACCCCGTTCGGAGGCGAGGTGCGATGGAACACGACGACGACGCCGCGCGGCAGGCCGCCGCCACGCTCGACGCCCACCCCGACTACCGGGTGCTGCGGCGCCTTCCCGACCGACCGGCCAGCGACGGGGCCGGCGAGCCGGTCCGCTACGGGCTCTACGTCGACGTCGAGACGACCGGCGTGGACGCGGCGCACGACCGCATCATCGAACTGGCCATGGTCCTGTTCGGGTACGACGCGCAGGGGCGCGTGACCGGAAGCTACGACCGCTTCGACCAGCTCGAAGATCCAGGGCGACCGATCCCGCCCGACGTCACCGCCCTGACCGGCATTCGCGACGAGGACGTGCGCGAGCGACGTCTGGACGAGGAGGAGGCGCAGGCCCTGATCGCGCGCGCCCATCTGGTGGTGGCGCACAACGCCGCCTTCGATCGGGCGTTCCTCGAGTCGCGCCTGCCGGTGTTCGAGCGTCTGCCGTGGGCGTGCAGCGCGGTCGACGTACCGTGGACCGAGGAGGGGATGGAGAGCCGCAAGCTCGAGTGGCTGGCCTACCGCTACGGCACCTTCTACGACGGCCATCGCGCGGTGCACGACTGCATCGCCGGCGTGCACGTGCTGGCCCGGCCGTTGCCCACGAGCGGCACGATCGCCATGAACGCGCTGCTGGACGCGGCGCGCAGGACGACCGTCGTGTTCGCCGCGGTCGGCGCGCCGTTCGAGGTCAAGGACCTCCTCAAGGCACGCGGCTACCGCTGGCGCAGCGGGCGCAAGGTCTGGGTCCGGGCGGTGCCCGACGACCTAGCGGACGAGGAGCGTGCCTGGCTGGCGGACCGGATCTACGGCGGGCCCAGCCGGGCGCAGGAACGGACCTCCACCGCCTTCGATCGGTACTCTCCGCGCACGGAGTGAGCCCGGCCCGAACCGCGGACCGGGCGGTCCCGGTCGTGCTAGCATGCGCGAAACCCCGCATGGGCTGGGAGGTCGTCGATGGACGAACGCAGGGTCCGGCAGGACGCCGGGCGGAACGGAGAAGGAACCTACCGTGTCGACCTGACACGGCACTGTCTCACCTCCGGAATCGTCCAACTTCCCTTCGCCCTCAGGGACCGGATTCCTGAGGGCGACCTCGTGTGCGCCGACGGGGAACGGGACGAGCAGGTCGTGCTCCGTTCGCAGCCGCCCCGCCACCTCGGCGGGTTCCGACCGTTCTTCGAGACGCACGAGCTGACGGTGAACGACGCCGTCGAGCTGCGGCTCGCCGGCGACGCGATCCGCATCGCGCCCGTCCGCAGGCCCCGCCGCAGCGAACGTCCGGAGCACGTCCCCTACCGTTCGACCTGGTCGGCGTTCGTCGCGGCGGAGTCGTCGGGAGGCACGCGAGCATCGGCGGGGCACGCGCCGCCCTCCGGTGGGCACGGAGAACTGCACGGAACGTCGATCGGATCGAGTGCCGGCAGCGACGCGTCGGTCCCGGAGGAGCGTCGGGCGGATGCGCCGGACGATCTGGACCGGGAGCATGCGCCCGAGGAGCATCCGCTGGGTGCGCAGGTGATGGAGCGGATCGGCAGCGTGACCGTCCGTCGCTTGGGGCGGGGGGCGGTCACGCGCCCGCCGGAGTCTTCGCTGACGCGATCCCCCGAACGGAGCGACGCCCAGGCGCCAGCGCCGGCCGCGAGCCCGATGCCGGCGCGCGAGGTGCGCGAGAGCGAGGCACGGGTCCGTGACCCGAGGCCCCCCGAAGCCACGCCCCTCGAAGCCGTACCAACCGAAGCCGCACCGCGCGATGCCGGTCCGACCCCGGACGCCCACGAGGAGCCGCCCGAGGAGGCGCCCACCGCGTCGGACAGGCCGTCCGCGGAGACGTTCGCATCGGAGGCGTTCCCCGCCGCGCACGACGGCGCGCCACCTGCCACGCCAGTTGCTGCTCCGTCCGACGACGTGGTCGTCACCGAGAACGATCTGGCCGATCCGGAGTCGTCGCGACCCCGCATGGTGCTGGGTCCGCCCCGTCCGGCGCGCGAACGCGAACGCGGCCGTCAGGAGCACGTCAGCCGCGCGGGCGACCTGCGCAACCGGATCGTGCGCTGGATGCTCGATCCCGATACGCCGGTCATCGTTCCGTTCGAGCGGGTCGAACAGGAGTTCGGTCTCGAAGCGAACGTGGTACGCGACGTTCTGCACGGGATTCTCGAAGAACCGCCGCCCAGCCTGCGCCTGACGACGCTGCGCGACGGGATCGTGCGCGTGTCGCGCGTCACGGTCGAGATCGAGGACTAGACCGCCCCGGACCGTGCACGCCGGTCCGGGGCTCGGACTTCAGGCCTCGCCGCCGGAGTCGCCACCGTCCGTGGGCCCATCGGACACGCCGAACCAGCCGACCGGCGCGGGATCGAGGTTCCAGTAGAGGTGCTTCTCCTCCTGGTACTCCGCGAGCCCGGATCGGCCCAGCTCGCGTCCGATGCCGCTCTCGCCGAAGCCTCCCCACGGCGCTTCGGGAAAGTACGGATGGAAGTCGTTCAGCCACACGGTCCCGAAGCGCAATCCGCGAGCGGCGCGCACCGCGCGGGCCGCGTCGCGCGAGAAGATGCCCGCGGCCAGGCCGGTGCGCGTGGAGGAGGCCAGGCGCACGCCTTCCGCGTCGCCGTCGAACGTCTCGATCGTGAGGACCGGCCCGAAGATCTCTTCCCGCGCGACGCGACCGTCGTGCGGAAGACCGGTCAGGACCGTCGGGCGCAGGAACGTGCCGCCGCGGAAGCGGTCGTCCGTGGGCCGGTCGCCGCCAGCGACCAGCGTCGCCCCCTCTTCCTGCGCCAGCGTCACGTAGCCTTCGACCTTGGCCAAGTGATCGGGGGAGATGACCGGTCCCAGCTCGGTCGCCTCCTCCCAGCCGAAGCCCATGCGGATCCGACCGACGCGGTCTTTGATCCGTTCGGTGAGCTCGTCGGCGATGCTGCGGTCGACCAACAGGCGCGAGCCGGCCGAGCACACCTGGCCGGCGTGGTAGTAGACCGCGTTCAGCGACTGGTCGGTGGCGAGATCCAGGTCGGCATCGGCCAGCACCAGGTTCGGATTCTTGCCCCCCAGTTCGAGCGCCAGGCGGGTGACGTTGCGGGCCGCGGCCTGCGCGATGCGGCGCCCGGTGACGATGCCGCCCGTGAACGAGATCAGGTCGACGCGGGGATCCTCGACCAGGGGGGCGCCCACCTCGGCGCCGCCGCCGGTGACCACGTTGCAGACGCCGCTCGGTAGGCCGGCCTCCTGCAGCATCTCGCCGAAGCGCAGCGTGGAGAGGGGGGTCAGTTCGCTCGGCTTCAGCACGAAGGTGCAACCAGCGGCCAGGGCGGGGGCGATCTTCCACGACGCCTGCAACAGCGGGTAGTTCCACGGCGTAATCATGGCGACCACGCCGACCGGTTCGTGCGTGGTGAAGCTGAGCGCGTCGCCGGGCACAGGGTTCACGTCGCCGCGCGAGGTACGAATCTCGGCGGCGAAGTAGCGGAACACCTGCGCGATCTGGTCCATGTCGGCGCGAGATTCGACCAGGGTCTTGCCGGTGTCCAGCGTCTCCAGCCAGGCCAGCTCTTCGCTCTCCGCCTCGATCGCGCTGGCGACGCGTTCCAGCAGGCGCGCGCGGTCGTGGACCGGGGTCCGCGGCCAGGGGCCGCGATCGAACGCCTCGCGGGCCGCCGTGAGCGCTGCGTCCACGTCCTGGGCGTCCGCTTCGGGGACGGAGAGCAGGGTGCGTCCGGTGGCGGGGTCGGTCGTGTCGCGCGTGCCGCCGGCCACGGCGGGCACGGACCGGCCGCCGATCTGCAGGGCGGCCTGGGGCAGGCGGGGGGCCTGCGGGGGTTCGGGTACGGTCATGCGGTGCCTCCTCGAGAGTGCCGAGCGTGCGGCGTCGGGCGGGCCCGACCGGCTCGCGTCCGCACGCCGCGAACGGTTCAGTGTCGCGCGGAGTTGCGGCCGAGATGGGTCAGCGAGGCGACCCGGTACGGCGTGATCGTCGCGGCGACGGCGTCGTCCACTTCGCCCTCGTTGGTCACGAAGACGCAGGTCGCGCCGGCGCGGACCGCGGCGGTGGCGCCCGCCACGCTGTCTTCGATGGCGAGGCAGGCGCTGGGCGGTAGACGCAAGCGCTCCGCGGCCGCCAGGTAGGCGTCCGGCGCCGGCTTGCCGCGCGCGACGTCGTCGACGGAGATGCGCAGCGGCAGCAGTTCGCCGGCCCAGCGGTGCGGCGCGAGGGTGGCCTCGACGGCGACGCGCGGCGAGTTGGACACCACCGCGCGCGCCACGCCTGCGCCTGCGACCGACCGGACCAGCGCTTCGGCACCCGGCCGGGGGCGCGCCTGCGCCAGGGCGTCGTGCAGTCGCTCGGCCAGGTCGGCCAGGAAGACGGCGGGCGGTACGCTCAGGCCGTAGCGTTCCCGGAGCACCGTGGTCATGCCGTCGGCGTCCAAGCCGTGCAGCTCGGCGTAGGCGCTATCGGGGAGGTGCACGCCGTGTCGGGCGGCGGTGACGCGTTCGGCTTCGAACCAGGCCGGCTCGGTGTCGATCAGGGTGCCGTCCATGTCGAACAGGACGGCGTCGAACG
>JBBDSD010000076.1:10143-10946 GCA_040905065.1 Trueperaceae bacterium
ACCGCGTTCGACGCTCCCTCCGCCACTCAGCCCTCCTTGGCCCGCGGATCGATCGCGTCCCGCAACCAGTCGCCCAGCAGGTTGATGCCGAGCGCCGTGACCGCGATCGCCATGCCGGGGAAGATCGCCATCCACGGGTGGGTGGTCAGGAAGCGACGCCCGAGCGAGAGCATGTTGCCCCACGACGGGACCTCCGGCGGTACGGACAGACCCAGGAAGCCGAGGCCCGCCTCGTAGAAGATCATCGCCGACGTTTCGAACGTCGCCAACGTCGCGAGCGGACCGACCAGGTTGGGAAGCAGGTGCCGCGGGATGATGCGGCCCGCCCTGGCGCCCAGGCCACGAGCCGCCTCGACGTACTGCAGCCGTTTGAGGCGCAGCACTTCGCCGCGGGTGACGCGAATGAAGACGGGACTGCTGGTGACGCCGAACAGCAGGATCACGTTGGTCAGGCTGCGTCCCAGGATGGTGGCGATGACGATCACCAGCACCAGGTACGGGATCGACAGCAACAGGTTCGTGAAGCCGGTGACGATGGTGTCGATCCAACCCCCGAAGTAGCCGGACAGCAGACCCAGCGTCACGCCGATCGTCAGGGACAGCGCCACGCCGAACACGCCCACCATCAGCGATACGCGGGCGCCGTAGATGATGCGGCTGAACAGGTCCTGGCCCAACTGGTCGGTGCCCAGCAGGTGCGCCGGCGATCCGTCGGGGTTCCAGGCGGGCGGGATGCGCGACGCCAGGAAGTCGCCCTCGGCCGGTCCGTACGGTGCCACCCACTGCGCGAAGATGGCGGCGCC
>JBBDSD010000077.1:0-1794 GCA_040905065.1 Trueperaceae bacterium
GGCGCAGAGGATGCACTTGGTGCTGGCGTCGAAGATCTCGCGGTCTTCGGGACTCTGCAGCCGTTCGCGGGCAGGCTCCGGATCGTCGTTCACGAAGTACGGCAGCACCGCCTTGTACGAATCGAAGAACGGCTCCATGTCGACGATCAGGTCCTTGAGCACCTGCAGGCCGCGGATCGGTTCGATCCGCACGATCTCGCCCACGTCACGGACCAGCAGCTTGCACGCTAGGCGGTTCACGCCGTTGATCAGCATGGCGTCGCTGCCGCAGATGCCGTGCGCGCAGCTCTTGCGGTAGGAGAGGCTGCCGTCGATCTCCCACTTGATGTGGTTCAGCACGTCCAGCACGCGGTCGGTAGGGCGGGCCTCGACCGGGAAGTCCGCCCAGTACGGGCGGGCGTCCGCTTCGGGGTCGAAGCGCTTGATCTTGAGCGTGATGCGCATCGTGTCCATGGGCGTTCCCTTCAGTAGACGCGCGGCTTGGGTTCGTAGCGGCCCAGCGTGACCGGCTTGAAGTCGATCCGCACGCTGCCGTCGGCTTCGCGGTGCACCAGGCTGTGCTTGAGCCAGGCGTCGTCGTTGCGGTCCTTGTGGTCCTCGCGCGAGTGCGCGCCGCGCGACTCGGTCCGGTGATTGGCGGCGTGCACCAGCTGTTCGGCGTTGTCCAGCAAGAAGCCCAGCTCCACCGCTTCCATCAGTTCGGTGTTGAAGATGCGGCCGGTGTCCTCGACCGAGACGTCGGCGTAGCGCTGCCGCAGCTGCTGCAAGACGGTGACCTGAGCGGCGAGGGTCTCGTCGGTACGGAACACGCTGGCGTTCTCCATCATCGTGTCCTGCAGCTCCTTGCGGACGTGCGAGGCGCGCTCGCTGCCGGAGGCGGCGCGCACGGCGTCCAGTAGGTCGCGCGCGCGGCCTTGCGCGTCGGTCGGCAAGTCTTCGTAGGTCGCGCCCTTCGCGTAGGCGGCGGCGTTCATGCCGGCGCGGCGGCCGAACACGATCAGGTCGCCCAGGCTGTTGGTGCCCAACCGGTTAGCGCCGTGCAGGCTGGCGCAGGCCACCTCGCCGGCCGCGTACAGGCCGGGCACGATCGTGTTGTCGCCGTCGGTGATCACGTTGGTGTCGATCGTGGTCGGGATGCCGCCCATGGCGTAGTGCGCGGTGGGCTGCACCGGCACCGGTTCGGTGATCGGGTTCACGCCCAGGTAGATGCGCGCGAACTCGGTGATGTCCGGCAGGCGCTCCTCGATGACGGCGGCGTCGATGTGCGTGAGGTCCAAGTGGATGTAGTCCGCGTCCGGCCCCACGCCGCGGCCCTCGCGGATCTCGAGGAACATGGCGCGGCTGACCATGTCGCGCGGCGCCAGGTCCTTGATGCTGGGCGCGTAGCGCTCCATGAACCGTTCGCCGTCGGCGTTGCGAAGGATGCCGCCCTCGCCGCGCGCACCTTCCGTGAGCAGCACGCCGATCTTGTACAGCCCGGTCGGGTGGAACTGGTAGAACTCCGGGTCCTCCACCGGCACTCCGCGCCGCCAGACGATGCTGGTCAGGTCGCCGGTGAGAGCGTGCGCGTTGCTGGTCACCTTGAACATGCGGCCGTTGCCGCCGGTCGCGATGACGGTGGCCTTGGCGTGGAAGGTATGCAGCTCGCCGGTGGACAGTTCGTAGGCCACCACCCCGCGGCAGGTGCCGTCTTCGATCAACACGTCCAGCACGTGGAACTCGTTGAAGAAGGTGACGTCGTTCTTGATCGACTGCTGGTACAGCGTCTGCAGGATCATGTGGCCGGTCCGGTCG
>JBBDSD010000078.1:0-1790 GCA_040905065.1 Trueperaceae bacterium
TCTGGGCACGCCAAATCCGGAGCTGCCGCGCCCCTCGATCGGCAGCAGGAACGGGCGGTCCCAGCGGGGTGCGCGCGCCGGGTCGGCGCGTGCCTCGTTCAGGGCGCGCTTCTGTTCGGCGCGGGCGTCGTCGGTGACGACGGCCAGCACGCTGGCCGGCACGCGCAGTTCCTGCACCTCCTGCTCCAGGGGGTCCAGAAGCACCGTCGCTTGCGCCTCCGCGTCGCGTCCCAGCCGGTCGCGCCAGCGGGCCACGAGCTCGCTCCGTTCCCCGTCCATCCGCAGCGGGGCCGCCAGCAGCGCCCAGCGCTCGGCTCCGTCGCCGTGCAGCGGGACGGGGCGACCGTCGACGTGCAGCTCCGGACCGTCGCGCACGGCGTCGTTCGGTTCGGTCCGGACGGTGGCGGTGTACGGCGCGCCCGCCTGCACCCGTTCGGGGGCGAGCACGGACCCGGTCGGCACCGCGATCGCGTCCACCACCCAGGTGGTGCGGGCGCTGACGCCACCGCCGTCGGTCGCTTCGAGCCAGACCACCTGGTTCCCGGGCTCCGCCGACAGCGTCACCTCGGCGGCCTGTTCGACCAGGGTGACGGTTCGGTCGTGCAGCCGCACGGTCCACTCCACCGGACGGTCGGCGCTGATGTGCAGCGTGAACGGCTCGTGCGCGGCAACGCGCTCCGGTCCCTCGACGAACAGGCCGGGCGGGTCGGCGGGACGGAACGCCTGTCCTACCGTCCACCCGACCGGCAGCAGGACGACCAGCACGGCGGCCACCAGCAGGCCGCGGCGCGACCGTACGGCGCGCCGGCCCCGCGTCGCGTGGGTCTCGGTGCGCACCGGATCGTGCTTCACGTCACTCGCCGATCTCCTTCGCCTGCTCCGGCGTCATGCTGGTCACGAACGGGAGGTTGCGGTACAGGTGCCCGACGTCCAACCCATAGCCGTAGACGAAGGCGTCGTCGATCTCGAAACCGAGGTAGTCGATCGGGACCTCGACCTGGCGGCGGGACGGCTTGCTCAGCAGGCTGGCCACCTGGACCGACAGCGGCTCGCGTCCCTCCAGGTAGTGCAGCAGGTACCGCATGGTGAGCCCGGTGTCGACGATGTCCTCGACCAGGATCACGTGCTTGTTCTTGAGGCTCTGGTCCAGGTCCTTGACCAGCCGCACTTCGCCCGACGATTCGGTCCGGCTGCCGTAGCTGGACACCGACAGAAAGTCGACGGTGACGGGGGCGTCGATCGCTCGCACCAGGTCGGCCATGAACAGGAAGGCGCCGTTCAGGACGCAGATCAGGTGAAGCGGCCGGCCGGCGTGGTCGCGCGCGATGCTGCGCCCCAGCTCCCGGGTGCGTTCCGCGATGCGTTCCTCGCTGAGTTGCACGGTGCCCCGGCCGGGGGCGAAGAAGCGATCGGTCATCGGTACCTCGGATTCCTGGGCGCGCGACGCCCGCTCGTCATCGATCATACCCGAGGGCGCTTCGTTCTTTCGGCGTCGCTTCGCGCCAGGCGCCGGGCTCGAGATCGCCCAAGCGCAGCTCGGCCACGCCGGTCCGGAGCAGGCGCATCACCTCGTAGCCGACCGCGTGCAGCATGCGCCGGACCTGACGGTTGCGTCCCTCGTGCAGTACCACCGTGCAGCCGCCGTCGGCGGGGCGGACGGCGTCCGCACGGGCGGGCCCGTCCTCCAGTTGCACGCCGCGCGCCAGGCGGCCGAGCGCGGCTTCGTCGACGGTGCCCTGACGGCACCAGACGCGGTAGCGCTTGGCGTGCTGGTAGCGCGGGTGGGTGAG
>JBBDSD010000079.1:0-6317 GCA_040905065.1 Trueperaceae bacterium
CCGTGGCGGAGCCGCCCTATTCGCACCAGCAAAGTTGGGCGGCTCCAGGTGATACGGCTTCGGCATCCAAAGTTGCGTATGGCGAACCATGTAACTCGGCGGCTTGGGCTGAGGGCTACCCCGAATACTTGGAGGACGTCCACCACTGCGACTAGTTGGCAATCGTGCGCCACGGGATAGAAGCGTAGTACATGTACGGAACCCGTGCTACTTTAATTGACCGCGCCCGGCGATGCAGAAGAACTTCGTAGAGTTAGGAATGGATCACATGACTGAATTGCCTTGCCTGGTACGCGAAAAGTCGGCGGCATTGGATCGTGAGCGGCTTGGCCACCGGACCGCGGCCTTGATCGCGTGGCGTACGATCGTGGTTGCGGTTGTAGCGATGCTACTTACGGGTGCACAGGTGGCTGCCCAGACGGTACTGGAATCTGTCCCTGCAAGAGACGCACCTGCCTGGATGCAACAATTGGCGATTGGCAATGAGTTGCGCATTCGCGACCTTCCGCGAGATTCCGTGCTGGTTGTTCGTGCCGTGCACGGCGGTCAGGCCGTCGTGGATTTCAACTCACCTGTAACTGAGGATGAAACGATGGTCGTCGAAGTAGCCACGTTCCTCGTGGAGCTGTACAACCGCCCCTGTGACGGTGCGCCGGCACTGTTCGTTAACGTACGTGCAGCGCATGGCGTAGGGGGAAACGTGCGTGAGCGAATGGCGTGCTTGGCAACGACCCCCAGGAACGTCATCGCTATTAACTTGCCATTGGATCAATACGAGGGCCAAGTGGCACCCTTGAATGTATGGGTACCGTTGCTGCTTTTAGAAGCCGTTCCGGAGCAACCGCCGATAGCGTTCCCGGAGGACCTACTTGCGTTTTTTGTTCTTGTCTCAACGACCGACGCTATTCCCCCATTGCCCGAAGTAACGTCGCCAGGTTCGGTAGTGCAAGGTGTTCACGACGCCTTCGACTGACTGCTTCGTTGCATCTGGAGCGTTCAATGGGGCACCTAAGTCACAACTATGGGCCTTGCTAAGCACTGTTCGCAATTGGGATGGAGGAAACCGCAATGAGTATTCGATCGCTTGGAGTTGGATTCGCGCTGCTATTGTTTGCAGGTTGCAGTTCACTGACGGACGGTGAGATGGTTGACCTGTCAGAAGCTCAGCAGCACGAGATCGCAGATCTTGAAGATGCAGCTGCTCGTGATGTGTATCCGCCCAGTGAGGAAGGCTGGACGACCATCGCTCCAGGCGTTGTGCGGAAACGAGTGGAACACGAGATTGGTGGCGTTTCTGTCGAGACGCGCGTGAGGGGCCTAGAGGCGCTGGTATGGCTCGCTGAAAACGATTGGCTACCGCGCTTAACGAGTATTGACGCGCGGTTGGCAAGCGCGGGTGACTTGCGTGATGACGAACGGGCGCAACTCAAGTTTGAGAGAAACGAGTTAGAAGTTCGTCTCGGGGCCATTACACGCTGGGAAGCGACTGAGGCAACGAACCGTCAGGAGGCGCAATCAATACAACTGGCGTCATGTAACCCCATTGCTAATGCATCGGCACTCCCTACGAGCGCCTCATCTGGCGCAAAGGGTTATGCCACCGTCCGCACCTGTGAAGCTGATACCGCCTTTGGGCGCGCTTCGGCATGGGCTGATAATGCAGGCAACTGGACGCATGATTACACGTATCCGGCAACTGGTCAAACTGGCAATTCTAGCGCCGTAAAGTACGGCTACCCGTGCGGGTCTAGCGCATGGGCCGAAGCATACCCTCTTGCCACTTCAAGTGATTCCTTTGGTTGCTAGGGCGTGTTCACACAACAGTCATACCGTGGGATATGCAGTTTACGCTTGACCATTTCCAATTGATCAAGCACCTGCGGCCGAAACTGCGTGACAATGTCACGATCGACGTGTTGGTTGTCCTGAGCGGGATTCTCGTCGTTGCCGTCACCTGGTGAACGTTGCCGGAACTGTACGGGTGGTGGCACACGGTCTACACGCACATAAGCGGGTGGGCGAAGAACGGGTGCTGGACCTGGTGTTCAAAGAGCTCCAGCTCTTGAACTTCCGAAAGATCCACATCGAAATGCTAGCGATCCCGTGTGTCTCAAACAGGTTCTCGGGTTCGCCTGGACGTCCGGACAGGCGCACGACGCCGCTACCTGCTACGAGACCTTGGTGTAGACAACATGCAAATCCCGCTCATAATGCACGGCGCCTACGAAGGAAACGAACCACGCCTACTTTCCAGGTCTCTCGGCCCGGAGCCCGTTGTTCCCCCACTCCGCACGCGCGTGGAACCTCAGGAGTACGTCACCGAGCTGTACAAGCGCCGCAACATGATCGAGCGGCTGTTCGGTCTTATCAAACGCTTCGGGTGCGTCTTCGCCCGCTACGCGAAGACGGACCTGATGTTCGCCGTCTGCTTCATGATCACCCTCATCGCCGACGTGTTCTGATACGGTGAACACGTTCTAGCCGAACAGGTCGCCGCTCAGGTAGCGGTCGCCGCGGTCGCAGACGATGAACACGATGGTCGCGACCGGACGGTCGGAGGAACCGTCGGCGGGCAGCTCGGCGGCGATACGGAGAGCGGCTGCGAAGGCGCCTCCGCTGCTGACGCCGGCGAATATGCCCTCCTCCGCCGCCAAGCGGCGGGTGCTCTCCTCCGCCTCCTGCTGCGACACGTCGACGGTCCGGTCCAGCCACTGGGGCTCGAAGATTTCGGGCCGGAACTCGGGCGACCAGCGACGGATGCCGGGGATGCTGGATCCCTCGGTCGGCTGGGTGCCGATGATCCGAACCGCCTCGTTCTGGGCCTTCAAGTAGCGCCCCACGCCGGTGATGGTGCCGGTCGTCCCCATGGCGGACACGAAGTGGGTCACGGTACCGTGCGTGTCGCGCCAGATCTCCGGTCCGGTGCCGCGTTCGTGCGCGGCAGGGTTGTCGGGGTTCGCGAACTGGTTCAGGCCGGCGTGCGTTCCGGCGGCCACCATGGCGTCGGCCCGCTCGCGCGCGTGCTCGATGGTGCGCTCGGCCGGGGTGAGGATCACCTCGGCGCCGTAGGCCCGCATGGTGCGGACCCGTTCCGGCGTCGCGTCGGACGGCATCAGCAGCGTCAGGTGCAGATCGAAGCGTCCGGCCAGCATCGCCAGCGCAATGCCGGTGTTGCCGCTGGTCGCCTCGACCGCTCGGTCGCCCGGCGACAGCTCGCCGCGGTCGGTCGCGCCCTGCAGCATCGACAGCGCGGCCCGGTCCTTGACGCTGCCGCCCGGGTTCTGGCCCTCCAGCTTGGCGAGGAGCGTGACGTGCGGCGGGGCGGTGCGGCGCAGCCGCACCAGCGGCGTGTCGCCGATCAGCTCGGTCAGGTCGCGGCCGCCGCTCACGACGACGGTTCCTCGGGTGCGTCGTGTGCGTCTTCGTCGCTCGCGTCCGCTGCGTCGGCGGCCGTGGTGGTCTGCGAGGGCGAGCCGTCGCCCACGCGCACGTCCGGCCGGTAGGCCACCTGGGCGTACGGCGGCACCGACTTCGTCAGGAACACGCTGCCGCCGATCACGGCGTCGTGCCCGATCACGGTGTCGCCGCCCAGCACCGTCGCGCCGGCGTACAGCACCACCCGGTCCTCGACCGTGGGGTGGCGCTTGCGGCGGGCGTCCTCCTTGCGGACGCTGAGACCGCCCAGGGTCACCCCTTGGTACACCTTCACGTCGTTGCCGATGACGGCGGTCTCCCCGATCACCACGCCGGTGCCGTGATCGATGCAGAAGCGCCGCCCGATCCGTGCGGCCGGATGGATGTCGATCGCTGTCTGGGCGTGGGCCGAAGCGGCCAAAGTGCGCGCCAGCAGCCACGCCCCGCCGTGGTGCAGCAGGTACGCCACGCGGTGCGCGGCGATGGCGTGGAAGCCGGGATAGGTGCGGATCACCTCGTAGCGTCCGCGGGCGGCGGGATCGCCGTCGACGATCGCTTGTGCGTCCTCCTCGAGCGCGGCGTGCAGGTCCGGCAGCGCCTCGCGCAGGCGAACGGCCAACGCGCGCGAGGCCGCCTCGTCCATGCCCGGCACGCCCTGGATCAGGGCGGCGGTGCGGTCGTGCAGCCGCGATTCGAAGGCGAGCAGATCGTCGCGCGTCTCGAAGCGTCGCTCGGACAGGGCCGGGAACAGTAGACCGATCAGGTCGTCGAACCACGCCTTCGCCTCGCGCGGCGACGGACAGCTAGGGCAGTGGCGGTGGGCGTCGAACCGTCCGGTCAGGAAGTCGTCCAAGCGAGCGTTCGACTCCGAAGCGTCCTCCCCGCGTCGCGGGGCAGGAGGTTCGGTCCGGGTCGGGTCGGTCGGGAACGCGCTCACGCTTAGAAGGCTAGCAGGCGTCGCGGTCCGGCTCGGTGGGCCGGACGTCGCTACGTGGGGCCGTGGCGGTCCCCGTGGCGATCGATGCGGCGCTCGGTGGTGCCGGCTCCGGCGTACGCAGCGGCGGATCCACGGCCGTCACCGTGCCGGACCGCACGACGCGCTCGCTCCCGTCCGGCAGGACCAGACGCAGCCCGCCGTCCGGCGCCAGGCCCAGCACGCGACCTTCGCACGGCGCCGCGCCCGGACGCGTCGAGGTCCGGACCGTCACATGGCGGCCGTCCAGCAGGTGCCGGCCGGCCCAGGCGGCCGGTAGGTCGTCGGGCACGCCGCGGTCCAGCAGGGAATCGACCGCGTCCAGCACCGCGTCGCACGCCACGTGTACGGGAACGCCCAGGCGGGCGCCCCCGGGCGGCGGATCGTTGACGGCGTTGAGACCCACGCCGATCAGCAGGTGGCGGGCCCGACGCTCCACCAGGATGCCACCCAGCTTGCCGTTGGGACCGTGCGGCGGCGTCCACCAGAGATCGTTCGGCCACTTCAGGCGCACGGCGCCCGGCGCGGCGTCGCTCGCTGCGTCTCGCGCAGCGTCCTCCGTCGTGGAGCGGTGGCGGGCGAGCAGCTCCGTGAGCCCGTCCGCCAGCAGCGCGGCCAGCGCCGGCGTGAGGCGCCCGTCGAGGAGCGCGCCGTCCTGGTCGTGCAGCGCCATCGTCTGCCAGGAGCCGCCTTCGGGACTGTCGTAGCCGCGGCCGAAGCGTCCCACACCCGCCTGCTGGCGCGAAGCACGGAACGCCACGCGGTGCAGCGTCTCCCCCGCCGCGATCCGCCGTGCCGCTTCCGCTTGGGTGGAGTCGACGGTCGTCAGCGACCGGACCGTCCAGGGGCGCGACGCGGTCACGGTGCGCCGGCCGAGGCCAACGCGCGCGGTTCGTCGTCCTCCTTGCGGATCGAGAACACGCGGCTGACGCCGCCCTCCGTGGTGACGCCCCAGAGCACGTCGGCCACCTCGAACGTCGCCTTCTGGTGCGTGATCAGCACGAACTGCGTGCCGCGCGCCGCCCAGCGCTCCAGGAAGCCTCGGTAGCGACGGATGTTGGCCTCGTCGAGCGGGGCGTCCACCTCGTCCAGCACGGCGACCGGCAGGCCCGCCCCGCCGCTCTCCTCGCTCATGAGGGCGAACAGGAACGCTAGGGCGCCCATGGTGCGCTCCCCGACCGACAGCAGCCCCAGCGCCTGCGTGCGCTTGCCGGGCGGTTGCAGACGGATCCTCAGTCCTACCGGCCGGTGCGCGTCGAGGTCGGCGACCACGTCGCCCTCCCCCTCCGGACCGAACAGCTCGTGCACGTGCGCCCGGAACCGGTCGCGGAGGGCGTGGATCGCGGCCGTGAGGCGCTCGGTGGTCTCTCGGTCCAAGCGTTCCAGGGTGGCGTACAGGCGCTCGACGGCGTCGCGAGCGCCGGACACCTCCTCGGCGCGACGGGCGTGCTCGCCTTCCAGCTCGGCCAGGACTTGGGCGGCGCGGTGGTTGACGGCGCCGATCGCGTCGAGCGCGCGTTCGGCGTCGCGCAGCTCGCTGCGTGCGGCGCGGTCGTTCAGCGGGACCGGCTCCAGACCGTCCGGGAAGGAGGCGAGCTGGTCGCTCGCCTGCTCCAGCGCCGTCTCGCGCCGGGCGACCTGCACGCGGACTCGTTCCAGCGCTTCGCTGCGTTCGGCCTGCTGGGCTGCGGCTCGTTCGGCCTCCTCCTCCAAGCCGCGCAACCGCTCGCGCGCCTCTTCGCGGCGCGACTCGACCTCCGACAGGTCGTCCGGCAGGTCGTCACGGGCGCGCGCGGCGCGGCCCTCCGCCTCGGTCACGGCCGCCCAGGCGGCGCGGACCGCCTCCTCCAGGCGCTCGCCCTCGCGCTCCGCCGCCTCCGCCCGTTCGCGGTCCTGGCGGTAGCGCTCCAGGTCCGTCTGGTAGGCGCGG
>JBBDSD010000079.1:6327-10867 GCA_040905065.1 Trueperaceae bacterium
CGCCTGCGCGGCGGCGGTCGGCGCGGCCGCGTCGCGCGCGAGACGGAGCGCGTCGTGAGACTCGCGTTCCTCGCGCCAGGCCGCGGCTACGCGCTCCTCGGGCGGCTTCGCCGGCGGTTCCGGGAGGGCGCGACGTTCCGCCTGAAGTCGCTCGCGGCGCTCGTTCCGTTCGGCGTGCAGGCGCGCGTCGGCGGCCCGCTCTTCGCGCCAGCGGGCGGCGGTGCGGCGTGCTGCTTCCACGCGCTCCCGCGCTGCGTCCCGAGCGTCGCGGGCCGATCGGAAGGCGGCCTGAGCGCGCTCCACGTCGGCCCCGGCCGCCGACGCCTGCTCGCGCGCCTGGTCGCGCTGCGCTTCTGCCTCCTCAAACTCGGCCGCAGCGCCCACGACGGAGGCGCGGTTCTGGGGCCGCCCGCCCGAGAGCGCACCGCCCGGCTCCAGCACGTCGCCGTCCAGCGTCACCAGGCGGGGACGGCGCACGAAGCGACGGGCGATGGCGGTGGCCTGCTCGGTGGTGCGCAGCAGCGCGGTGGTGCCCAGCAGCTGATCGACCACCGGCCGATAGCGTGCGTCGGCATCCACCAACTCCGACGCGAGCCCCAGCACGCCCTCGTGCTGCGCAAGCTTCGGATCCAGGCGCGGCGTGCTGGGCCGCACCAGGTCCAGCGGCAGCAGGGTCACCCACCCCCCGCGCGAGCGGACGTGCGTCAGCACGGTGCGGGCGACCTCCGCGTCGCGGACCAGCACGTACTCCGCCCGGCGGCCGAGGGCGAGCGGAACGGCGTCGTGCAGCGATTCCGGCACGCGCAGCACGTCGGCGACCGAGCCCAGCACCCCGTCGATGCCGCTGGTCAGGGCGTGCCGGGGTCCCTCTGCGTAGCCGCGCCGCGCTTCGAAGGCGGCCCGTTGCCGCTCGGCGGCACGCTCCCGAGCGCGCGCTTCCGCCGCTTCGCGAGCGTGCGACGCCTGAGCGGTTTCCAGCTCGCGGCGAGCCGCGTCGAGCGCCTCGTCCGCCCCGGCCAGCGCCTCCTCCGCTCGATGTTCGGTCGCTTCGGGATCGTCGCTCGTCGCCGTGCCCGCGTCGCCGGCAACCGCGTCCTGGTGGCGGTTTCCGCTGGGCGCATCCGCCAGGTCGGCCTCCAGCTCGCGGAGCTGCGCGTCGACCCCGCGGCGGCGCGCCTCCAGCTCGGCGGCGGCCCGCTCGGCGGCGGTCGCCTCGGCGTCGGTGCGTTCCCGCTCGCTGCGGGCCGCCTCCGCGCGCGCCTCGGTCTCCTCCAACCGTTCGGCGGCGTCGGCGTGCGCGCGCTCGCTGGCGTCCGCCTCCGCTTGTAGCCGGTCCAGGTCGTCGTCCGGCGCTTCGGGCGCGCTTCGGTCGGCCATCGCGTCCCGCTCCGCGCGGTTCCGTTCCGCTTGGGCGGCCAGGTCGGCGGCGCGGGTGGTGGCCGCCTCGACCGCGTGCTCGGCGATCCGAACCTCCGCCAGCGCCCGCGCGTGCGCAGCGGTCGCGTTGCGGTGGGCGGCCTCGGCCGCACGGTCGGCGTCGCGCGCCTCGACCAGACGGGCGCGAAGCTGCGTGCTCTGGGCCCGACCGTCGCTCAGGTCCGCCTCCAGACGGGCGGCTTCGCTCTCGAGCCCGTGCAGCTCCTGCCGCAGCGAGGCGACGCGCGCGTCGGCCAGCGTCAAGCGCAGGCGCCGCGCACGGGCGGTCAGTTCGTCGTGCTTCCGGGCGTCGTCCGCGTCCCGTCGCAGCGCCTCGATCCGCTCGGCGTCGGCGTGCAGACGCTCCTCCAGCCGGTCCAGGTGGTCCCGCGCGGCCGCCAACCGCCCTTCGGTCTGCTCCCGCCGGCGGCTCTGGCGGGCGACGCCCGCCGCTTCGGCGACGTACGCCAGCAGGCGAGCCGGATCGGCCATCAGCACCCCCGCCACCTCGCCCTGTCCGATCACGGCCAGGCTGCCGCGCCCCAGACCGCTGCCGGCCAGCTCGTCGTCCAGGTCCAAGAAGCGTGCGGCGCGGCCGTTGAGGGTCAGCTTGGTGACGCCGTCGCGGTCCAGGCTGCGGCGGATCTTGAGGCGGCGCTCGCCGGCGATCAGTTCGACCTCGACGTCGGCGCGTCCCATCCGCTTCTTGCCGGCGGCGCCGTGGAAGATCAGATCGGTCTTGTCGCCGGCGCGGAACTCGCGGGCCCGACCCCCGCCGGTCGCCCAACGCAGCGCGTCCAGCACGTTCGACTTGCCGCTCCCGTTCGGGCCCACCACGGCGGTGACGCCCGGCGCGAACTCGAGCGTGGTGCGGTCGCCGAAGCTCTTGAAGCCGGCGACCGTCAGTCGCTCGATCCGCACGCCGTCCGCCCGCCCTCAGCGACGACCGAGCGCGCGCAGCAGTTCGGCGCTGAGGCGGATCCCCCGGTGGTACAGGTCCACGTCGAACCTCTCGTTGGGCGAGTGGATGCGGTCGCTCTCCTGCCCCATGTCCAGCAGCACCACTTCGGCGCCCAGCAGGCGCTGCAGGTCGGCCACGACCGGGATGCTGCCCCCGGTCCGCACGAACACCGGGTCGCGCCCGTCGACGGCGCGGATCGCTTCGGCGGCCGACCGTACGCCGCCTCCCGTCAACGGACTCAGCGCCCAGGCGCCGCTGTTCAGGTGCCGGACCTCGACGTCGGTGCCGGCCGGTGCCAGGTCGCGCAGGTGCCGTTCGACCCGCTCGGCGATCCGGGCCGGCTCCTGGTCCGGCACCAGGCGGCACGACACCTTCGCGAACGCCTCGGCCGGGATCACCGTTTTCGATCCCTCGCCCTGGAAGCCACCGCCCAGCCCGTTCACGTCCAGCGTCGGGCGGGTCCAGAGGCGCTCCAGAAGCGAGCGGCCCGGCTCGCCGGGCGTGGCGGTCACGCCCGCCGACGCGGCCCACGCGTCCGGGTCGAACGGCACGCGCGCCAGCTGCGCCCGCTCCTCGTCGTCGATCTCGAGCACCTCGTCGTAGAAGCCGGGCACCGCGATCCGTCCGCCTTCGTCCTTCAATCCGGCCAGCATCGTGGCCAGCGCCATCGCCGCGTTGGGGACGCCGCCACCGAAGGCGCCGCTGTGCAGGTCGTGATCGCTGGTGCGGACCCGCACCTCCAGGTAGGTCATGCCTTTCAGGCCGTAGGTGATGGTGGGCACCTTGTTCGGCAGCATGGCACCGTCGCTGACCAGCACCACGTCGGCGGCTAGCAGCTCCCGCTCCCGCTCGATCAGGGGCGCCAGGTTGGGGCTGCCGATCTCCTCCTCGCCCTCGATCAGGAACGTCAGCGAGACCGGAAGCTCGCCGTCCGCCTCCAGCAGTGCCAGGGCGCCCTTGACGTGCGCGTACGCCTGTCCCTTGTCGTCGCTGGCGCCGCGTGCCACGATCATTCCGTCGCGGACCACCGGCTCGAACGGGTCGCTGTCCCACAGCTCCAGCGGATCGGCCGGCTGCACGTCGTAGTGCCCGTAGATCAGCACCGACGGGGCGCCCGGCGGGCCCGCTCGGTGGGCGTGCACCGCGGGGTGCCCACCGGTCTCGAGCAGGCGGGCGTCGAAGCCGGCGGTAGCCAGTTCGGTGCGGAGGAAGTCGGCGGCGGCGCGCACGTCGCCGGAGCGAGCCGGATCGGTCGAGACGCTGGGGATGCGCAACAGGTCGAACAGATCGCTCAGGTGACGCTCGTGGCGCCCGTCGAGGACGTGGGAAAGACGGTCGGCGTCGTTGCTCATGGCGGAAAGGCTACCACGCGCCCGCGGCGCTTCCCGCGCCGGACGGCGGGGGCGCCGTGGGGTGTCAGGCGTCGTCGTCGGGGTCGTCGGGGTCGGCGTCGGGCTGCTCCGCGAAGGCGCGCGCCAGGTCCTCGATCTCGGCCGGCAGGGCGCCGCGGATGCCGGTCATCTTGTGCTCCAGCTCGCCTTGCAGTTGGCCGATCCGGTTCTCCATGCTCGCCTGCAGCCCGTCCAGCTTCTGGCGCAGCTTGATGATCTCCTCGACGCCTGCCAGGTTGACGCCGAGCTCCTGCGTGAGGCGCCGGATCTCGCGCAACTGCTCGATGTTGCGCTGCGAGTAGAGCCGGGTCTTGCCCGCGCTGCGGCTCGGTTCGATCAGGCCCTTGCGCTCGTACAGGCGCAGCGTCTGCGGGTGCATGTCGACCAGTTCCGCAGCGACGCTGATCACGTACAGCGGCTTGTCCTTGTCGATCGGAGCGTCGTCCTCGGTCACCGGCGTCCTCCCTCGGATGGTGGTCGCATCTTGTCACGAAGCCAGCGGCCGTACCCACGCCACACGCGCTGACGGACGGTGACGCGCAGGTCGGCGCCGGCCAGACCGCCACCCGGGATCCGGATGGTCGACCCGTCGGCGGTGCCGGCCGGCACCTCGAGTTCGTGGCCCAGCACCTCCGTCGTCAGGCCGTTGCGAGCCTCGAGCGGCGTGACGGACACCTCCGTGTGCAGCTCGTCGCCGACGCGGTGCACGCCGGGCGGTAGCTGCACGCGCACCTTCACCAGCGCGTCGCCGGGCGGGCCTCCAGGGCCGCCG
>JBBDSD010000080.1:0-1771 GCA_040905065.1 Trueperaceae bacterium
TGGAAGACGCGCCGTTCGTCGCCGTCGAGTTGTCGCGCGAAGGCATGGGTGATACGGCGGTACTCAGGATGCGGACCAATATCGATCGCTGGGTGACACTCGACGCCGATCATCCGCTGCTCATGCGCGGTGATCCGGACGCACCCCGGCCTTACGTGGCGCTCGACGGCGGGCTGGAAGCGCTGGTGGCGCGCAGCGTCTACTACGAGCTTGCCGAACTGGCGGTGTCCGGCCCGGACGGCACGCCCGGCGTCCGGAGCAACGGTGCGTTCTTCGCGCTCGTGCCGGAGGTCCGGTCGTCATGAGCGTTGCCGCCTCGGATTTCATCGATGTGCTGCGTCCCCGCCTGATGGCCCCCGATGCCGCCCATTACGCGCCGCGTTTCCGCATGGGCTTCGGTGCGGAGGAGCGTTTTCTCGACGTCGATGGCGACGGCAAGGCCTTCCGCCCGGCCGCCGTGCTGGTGCCGGTTGTGGATCGGCCGGCGGGCGGCACGGTGCTGCTGACCCAGCGGTGCACGCATCTTGCCGATCACGGTGGACAGATCAGCTTTCCCGGCGGCCGCCTGGAGGAAGGCGACGACGGACCCGTGGACGCCGCCCTGCGTGAGGCGCGCGAGGAGGTGGGCCTGATGCCCGGCAACGTGCGCGCCATCGTCGGCGCTCTCGATGCCCGGGGTACGGTGTCGAACTATCGGGTGACGCCGGTGATCGCGCTCGTTGCGCCGTTCACGCCCGTGCTGCAGGCAGACGAGGTCGCCGAGGCCTTCGAGGTGCCGCTCGATCACGTGCTCGACCCCGACAACCACGAGAGCATGCACGTCTCGCCGGCGGACGGGCAGCCCCGGCAGATGTACGCCATTCGGCATGGCCGCCATTTCATCTTCGGCTTTACCGCCCGTATACTCGTGCAGCTTTCGGAAATCTGGCACCGGGGGCACTACCGGCCCGACCAGAACGTCTTCGGTGCCGGCAAGCCGGGTGCCGGCGACAAAGGGGCCTGACAACGGGGAGTGGGGAAAAAGGCATGATCCGGCTCTTACTGACTTACGTCCTGCCGCTCGTCGCGCCGACGCTCCTCTATCTCGCGTGGAACTGGATCCAGGTCCAGCGCGCGAGGGGAGGAAAGCGGCCCGCGCCGCCGCCTATCGATCAGACTCCGTGGGTGGTGCTGGCGGCCTGCGGTATCCTGCTGGTGGCGGTCGTGCTGCTGAGTTTCGTGCTGTTCGGCGGCGGATCGGCGCCGGGCCTGGATTATCAGCCGCCCCACGTCGAGGATGGCCAGATCGTCCCCGGCCAGTCCCGGTAGGCGCGCCAAGAGGTACGCCATGAAGGACCGTCCGGCCGTGACGCCTGCCCGGACCATCGCGCCGCAAGCCTGGATGACCGCGCCCGGTGCGCGCGCCGTGATGGCCGCCCTTGCGCGTGATGGTGCTGCGCGCTTCGTCGGCGGCTGCGTGCGTGACGCCGTGCTCGGTCGCGCGCCCGACGGCGACGTCGACGTGGCGACGACACTGACGCCCGATGCGGTCATGGCGGCACTTGCGAAAGACGGCATCAAGGCGGTGCCGACAGGTCTCAAACACGGCACCGTGACCGCGGTGACGGCGGCTGCCCACTACGAGATCACGACGCTGCGCCGCGACGTGCGTACCTACGGGCGCCATGCCGACGTCGCTTTCAGCGACGACTGGCGTGAGGATGCGGCGCGGCGGGACTTCACCATCAACGCCATGTCGATGACCGAGGCGGGCGAGGTCTTCGACTATTTC
>JBBDSD010000081.1:0-1766 GCA_040905065.1 Trueperaceae bacterium
GCGTCTCCTCCGCCACGTCCTCGGCGTTGGCCGCGCGGATCGCGTCGCTGTGCTCGCGGATCCGTTGCGCCACGGCCCACAGCGCGTCGCGGCGGGGACCGTCCGCGAGCGCGGCATGCGCCGCCCGAGCGCGGTCCAGAAGGTCGGTCAGGTCGACGGGGGGCGCGGCGATCGTCATGCCGCACGATAGCAAGCGTGGTGCCGGCGCGGCGTTTCCGCACCGCGCGGTCGGAAGCGAGCGGTCGGAAGCCAGCGATGGGAACCGCGCGTGCGGACCTGCACGTGCGGAACCGCGCGGACCACCGCCGGTCGGGGACCGCCGCGCGCCCGTACCGAAGCGGAGGCTACGGCCGTTCCGGACCCGCGGCGGGTACGGTCACGAGCGAAGGAGGTCCCTCGTGACCGACGATGCGAATCCGCGACCGTCCTCCGATGCCGGCGAAGTCGGAGGCGCCCCTACGCCGCCCCGCGTCGCCGTGATCAGCGGCGCCGCCGGCGGCGTCGGCGGCGCCGTTGCCCGCACCTTCACCGAGCGCGGCTGCCGGCTGGTGCTTCCGGCTCGGTCCGATCCAGCGTCGCTGCAGGCGGCGTTCCAGCACGCGCTCGTCGTGGAGGCCGACCTGACCGACCCCGACGCGTGCCGCCGCGTGGCGGACCGGACCGAGGCCGAGCTGGGCGCCTGCGACGCGGTCGTGCACCTGGCCGGCGGGTTCGGGATGCGATCGGCGTTGACGCTGACGGCCAGCGATCTCGAGACGCAACTGTCGATCAACCTGCGCACGGCGGTGCACCTCACCTCGGCGTTCCTGCCGGGCATGGCGGAGCGGGGACGCGGAGCGGTGGTCGGCGTCTCGTCCGGCGCGGCCGCCAGCGGTGGCGCGAGCTTAGGCGCCTACGCGGCTGCCAAGGCCGCCCTCGAGGGGTACCTGCGCTCGGTGCGCGCCGAGTTGGCCGCGAAGGGGTTGAGCGTGTCGCTGCTGATCCCGATCGGGCCGATCGACACGCCCGCCAATCGCGACGCGATGCCGAACGCCGATCCGCACGATTGGATCGCTCCGCTCGGAATGGCGGAGGCGGCCTGGTACCTGGCGTCCGGTGGCGACGGCGGACGCGGAACGGAGCTGCGCCTGACGCCGTGACCGGCGGGGCCGGTGCGGCGGGGGCGGTGTAGCGGGGCCGCGGCGGCGAGGCCAGGGCGGCGGCGGCCCGGTCCGGCCAAGACTCAGGCGCGGTAGGTGAAGCGTCCCCCCACCACGGTCGCGGCGACGTGCAGATCGTCGTCGATCCGCTGCGTCGCGTCGTGGCTCAAGATCGTCAGGTCGGCGTCCGCACCGGGCCGGATCCAGCCCGAGCGATCGTCGCGAGCGATGGCGCGGGCCGGGCCGCGCGTGTACGCCTCGATCGCCTGCAGCGGGCTCAGCGCCTCGCCCGCCGCCACGGTCCGACCGCCCTGGCCGGTTCGGTCCACCGCCGCCCGCAGGCTGGCGACCACGTCGGGAGGCGCGACCGGCGTGTCGCTCCCGAACGCGACCGTGGCCCCCGCCTCTAGCAGCGACCGCATCGGGTAGGCGCGATCCTCGCGGTCGCGCAGGCGCTCGTGGATGGTGGGCGCGTCGAAGGTGAGGTGCAGGGGCTGCATCGACGCCACCACCCCGAGCGCGCCCAGGCGCGCCACGTCGCGGGGATGCACGTGCTGCGCGTGTTCGATCCGGGGACGGAGGCCGGCGGCACGCCACGCCGCGGCGTGGGCTTCGTACACGTTCAGC